>CACXDC010000022.1 GCA_902766365.1 uncultured Lachnospiraceae bacterium
AAAGGTGGAAACTTAAATATCAAACTTCTTAAACGGAGCCGTAAGGCTCTCAGAAGCCACCTACCTTTAGGTGGGTGGTAGTTCACTCCGATCAGGAACTCCAGTCAGAAACTGATCGTGAGATTGCCGTTTAACCAGTGCGCAACCGATGGCTAATGAATTTGTGAAAGGATTATTAGCACAAACAGAAAAACTCCTTTGTCACACGAATGAGGCGTTTAACCGTATCAATATAACAAAGGAGAAACAAATCGATAATACAATGACAACATAATCAATAAATTGGAAGCAGTGAAATTTTCATCGATATCCAAGTGAAATGTGATCATTTAAGTGGCAGTTTGCGTTCCTATTTTAGAATGCAGCGTAAGAGAATGTCGGTGACTGAATTCCCATAGAGAACATATTAAAGAAGTAGATCACCAGCATCATAAGCAGGAATTGACCTGTGAATTTCAGGAATTCTTTGTCATGGAATGTGTTAATCAGCTTTGTAATAATTGTAGAAAATTTCATCTAAAATCACCCATCCTTTCGCCCATGGATGTACAGCATCGCTTAGAAAACCCTTTTCATAATCGTATTTTGAAAGATCTTTTACTGGGACTCCGTATTTTTCGGCAGTATCCTTAATGCATTTCCTGTATGCATCTCTTTTTTCAGGACCCATGCCTGTGTAGTCGAACCAGTATCCGTTTACCGGCTGAATAACCAGAAGAGGTTTGATGTTTTCCTGCTGGCATACCTGGAGGAAAAGTTCAAGATCTCCGTATTCTTTTGAATCGTCCGTTGATGTGAACTTGTGAAGCTCACGGGATTTCTTGTTTTCATATCTGTCTTTGAAAGTTCTGTTCCAGTTTTTGTCCCTCATATTAAGAGGATTGTTTGAATGACCTGCGGAACTGTTTATTGCATTTTTTTTCAGATTGGACCAGTCTGGTGTCTGTCCGGCAGGAATAGTTGGCTGTCCATTCCGGACCTGGTCATTGGCAAGTCCTTTTTTACTTATTCCGTCCGTTACTAAATCCAAAGGATTCTTCTGGAATTTTTCTGCAAAAAACAGTGCAGCACGTTCCTGAACTTCGGTGTGGTTCTTGTAGTACCTTGCTAAAAGCCTGTCGGACAGCTTGTTTGAGCCGTACAGGTAGACTTTGTTATAAGCCATGACTCTTGCAGAAGCCTTCTTGTCCGCACGTAGCAGATATAAGGTCCTTTCAGAAATTTTTTCCTTCAGAGACATTGAAAGATCAGAATTCTGCAGCATTGCTACATATTCAGAATCTGAATATCTCATACTGAAGTTACCTGGTTTTACATCCCTTCCCATAAACCAGGTAGGGGAGAGAAGGAGAATAACTTTCTTATTTTTCAATTTAGGGGCCAGGGCCGCCAGTGCTATTGTGTGATTAAGATCCTGGGTATAGGGCTGGCCGATTATCATTGCATTAAGGTCGTTCTTGTGGAACATGTTTCTGATATAGTATTTGCTGTTTTTCTCGTGTCCAAACTCTGAAGAGCCAAAGATCAGCATGGTATTTTTATCCAGATTAGATTTCAGTGCCTGTACACTTTTATCTTTATATGGACTGTACCAGTACTTGAAATTTTCATTCCTTGGATAATCGGTACTGATCACGAATTGCTGGATTGAAACAGACAATATCAGAAAGATACCCAGTGCAGTTATAAAAGCTTTTAGTCTTTTCATCTGTGTACTCGCTGTATGCTGTGTTTTTATGCATTCTCACTGTATGCTGTATTCCACACGAGTGTTCTGTTTCTGGCGGATTCCCCGCATGGGTTTCATTCCTTACGTAATTGCAGATTTACTGTGTGTTTTTGATTTTGCATTACTCCGCTTTGCTCTGAACTACTGCGGCAATTTTAGCAGGAGTATCCATCTCTTCTCTTGTGTATTCTGTAGGAGCGATCACGATTCCCAGAGACTCTTCAATGTCCATCAGCAGCTCGATATATCCAAGTGAATCAATGAGGTCTTCCTCAGGCAAATTAATATCAGGCTCTTCCTTTACAACTTCATCTCCAGTAACATCTACCAGAATATCCATAACTGTTTCGTAGATTTTTGTCTTGTCGCTCATGTTGTTTACTCCTTCTTGTGTCGATAAACTTTGGTATTAAGTAATTGTTTTCCCCTTAAAAAATATTTGCACCTTCCCCTCAGTTTGAGGGGATAAGTTAAATGCCTGTTTATATGAATTTCATGATCCGTCCGGAGAAGATGAAGAATCCGAACATCACCAGATTGAAGGTAATGACACCGGAAATGCATCGGTACCATTTTTTCTTTTTATTCTTCTTGTAGAACTTGCTCTTTTTCTGGTAGATCTCGGTGATGGAAAGAAGCAATCCGTGATACAGGCCGTAGGCTATGTAATAAGGTTCTGAGCCGTGCCAGATTCCCATCAGCCCCATGTTTATAAAAAATGCTATAACCGCAATGGTCAGGTGGCTTTTTATCTTACGGCTCCTGAGCAGATTCATGGTTACACGGGAAAATACAAAATCCCGGAACCAGTGGGAAAGGGTAATGTGCCATCGATCCCAGAAATCCTTTATATCCACACTGATAAAAGGTTTGTTGAAGTTATCAGGTGTTTTTATGCCGAACAGGTAGGAAGCTCCCACTGCCATCAAGCTATAGCCGGCAAAATCGAAGAACAAGTAGAACCCGTACGTGTACATGTAGATCAGCGCGCCCTTAAGATCAAGGCCGTGTCCAAGTCTGATCTCCAGCTGATAGAACCCGGCAGCAATCACTGCCTTGTACACCACACCAAGGACGATTTTGAACAAGCCCTGTCCGGCCATGTCCATATATTCCTGTCTTGGAATCACCCGGTACATATCATTCTGGAACCGCAGACTTCTGTCGATTGGTCCGGATGTTATAACCGGGAAGAAAATCATCATGTACACGTAGGGAAAAGATTCCACTTCTTTGATCTGTCCATCGAAGATCTGAATAATAACCTGAGCGGATTTGAAAGTCATGTATGAAATGCCAAGGAAACCAAACCAGTGTAGCACTCCTCCCGCTGCATGAGCATATTTGTTTAAAATCAGAGGTAAAAGGGATAATATCAGGAATAAATAGTAAAGTTTCCTGTTTCGTCCATATTTTTCTCTGACTTTAAGATATATTTTTGCTTCAGCGATTTCCCACACAAGGAAGACGCCCAGATATATCAGTGCCCTGGTGGTGCCTCCCATAACCAGCCACAGAAACACTAATGAGACTGCAAATCCATATAATCTTATAGGCTTCTCAAGATATCCCATTATAAGGGCTGGAATAGAGAAGACCGCCAGGAGTATGAAAAAGTTGTTGTCTTGAAAAAGCTGCATCAGATCATTTCTCCAAGCTTTCTTTTATTCAGTTTCCCGTTGAGAGTCATTGGAAATTCATTGAAAAATACGATTTTACGAGGAACCATGTATGCCGGCAGCCGCTGTCCCAGGGTCTGTCTGATCCATTTTCTGCGGCTGTAGGAGGTGTCAGTATCACTATCCTGGAGTATACAAGCAGAAAGAGACTCACCGGCTCCCCGGTTCTTTACAAGAAAAACAACAGCATTTTCCACTCCGTCCAGGGCCTGAAGATTCCTCTCTATATCTCCAAGCTCGATTCTGTAACCATGAAATTTAACCTGTCCATCCATTCGTCCAACGCAGAAAACCATGCCATTCCCATCAACATAGCCCTTATCTCCTGTTCTGTATGCTCTCGTTCCGTCATTGAGAGTGAAAAATGCGCCGGCAGTTTTTTCCGGATCCTTAAAATATCCGGGACTTACTGTGTCACCACAGATAATGAGCTCACCTTCACTGCCATTTTCCAGAGGTTGTCCATCTTCGCCGGCTGCATAAATAAATGTGCCTGGCTTTGTAATACCAACAGGCAGATCTGCGGAGTTCGCAATCATTTCGGAGGTAATTTTAACTGCTGTTACGCAGACTGTGGTTTCGGTAGGGCCGTAAGTGTTTATAACATCAGCAGAAGGGAACCGGCTTAACAGCATTGATGCTGTGTGTGTCTGAAATGGTTCTCCGCAGAAGAGAAATTTTCTCAACGAATAAAGTTCTTTTCCGGAAAAATCAGGTGCTCCAAGGCACAGGTCTGCAAATGACGGAGTGGACACCCAATAGGTAGGCTGCTGCTCCTTCAAATATTCCATAAGTTCTACCAGGTTTTCAGTGAGGGTTCTGTCTGCCGATACAATCGTAGATCCGGTAGCCAGTCCTGTATAAAGATCCATTACTGACAGATCAAATGAGAAAGGGGCCTGGTTCAGGAATACCCCCGGTTGTTCATCTACAAGGGTGACGGACCATTCCAGATAGGCTTCCAAATTGCCAGTGGTGATCTGTACTCCCTTAGGTTTGCCAGTGCTGCCTGAGGTGAAAATAATATAATGTACATCGTCCTTTTTATTGTTGTATTCCTCTGGAACTTCCGGAGAAAGGCCGAGATAATTTTCCTCATTGTCTGATGTGATTTCTTCAAGGCAATCTCTTCCAATGGTCAGTACATTTTCAAGTGTGAATGGAAGTTCATCTGCTCCCAGGATCACAGGTGACCCCACAGATTCCATTATGTCTTTTATACGCTGTTCGGGCATGTTGGTGTCGATTGGAACGTAAGGATGTCCTGAACGGGCACAGGCCAGGAAACATACTGGCATAAAAATGTTCTTGTGTCCGTAAACGGGAATAGGCTGGCCGTCACATATATTCTTATTAATCAGAAGATAATTGGCCAGTCGGCCTGAACGCTCCCACAATTCACCGTAACTTATTTCCTCGTTTCTGAAGTGAAAGGCTGTTTTAGAAGGATGTTCTTTTGCCCAACCTTCAATTCTGCTGATAATATTCATGTTGACAGCTCCTTTTCATGCTTCTGTACCTAAGATTATATTTTAATGTATTTACGAGTATAGAAGAGAGGTCTTAAATGGCATTAAACTGATTATTAAAAAAACCTTAACTTTATGCATATGATAAAATCAAAATATGCTTACAGATGAAATTCTTACAGGATGATGTAAATATTTCCTTAAAATAACAGGTAGCTTATCTAATCAATTCCAAGAGTCCTGGCAGTTACTGAGAGAATACGCTCCCTGGTGAACATAGGAAGCACCAAGGCCGGCATAAAATATGGGTGCGGCAGCATTAATGCGAAAAATCGTAATTAAGTGCGCAGAGCTTACGGCAGACAGTGTATAGATGCCACGAAGCCGGTGGTATTTTGCAATGCACCGGAAAGCAACCCGTTCATGGCAGGAGCATTCCATAGAGCAGGAGAATCTGACTGTTTGACATTCTACCACGACTAAAGTCGTGGTAGAATGTCAAAAGAGAACTTTAAGCAGGAAGCTCCGATTTCTATAAGTCGGAGTAGTTCACATAACAGGAGGTTTCAGACATGGACATCAAAGAAAAAGTTAAAGCACTCATAAATGCGCCGAGCTGCTGTCCCGAGGCAAAAGCCGCAGGGGAAGCATATCTCAAAGCCTATGGAACAGACGGTCAGAAGGCAGCTGCCGAAGCGCTCATTGCAGAACTCAAGGAAGATGTAAACAGCGTAGACAGTTCTATCGCGTTCGGAGAATCTGATGCAGGAAAGCAAATACTCGGCGACGGATGCGATGAATTTGTAGAAGCGGCGAAAAAGTCAAAGGCAAAAGGCGGAAAATACTGCGTCTGTGATGCGTGCCAGGCCGGCGGAGCAATTCTCGACAACGCTGACATGCTCTGATAATAGCGGAGTACGCAGCACTGTCATCAAGATATAAATAAAATGCAGTCTGCTGCGCCGCTAAACATATATAACTTTATTTTTCTTTTCTGCTGCACATGTTCTGATATGATGGTGACTGCAGATTCC
>CACXDC010000023.1 GCA_902766365.1 uncultured Lachnospiraceae bacterium
AGCTTCCCGGTACAGAGTTCGCCGCTTTTCACGTCATAATCTGTCAAAAAAATCTGTTTTCTCATAATCTGATCTGTTATCCTTTCACTGCACCATCTGAGAATCCCTTATAGATCCATTTCTGTGCAAATATAAATCCTATAAATACCGGTATGCTCACCACGATGATCCCTGCCGCAATTACACTCCATTCTGAAGAATAAGGTCCGATGAAGCGGTACAGGACTGTAGACATAACGCCCTTTTCCGTTGCAGGCAGATACAGGAATGCTGTATAAAAATCATTATAAATATAGGTGATCTTAATGATACATGCCGTTACGATCGCAGGTTTTAACATAGGCAGGAGAATGTTCCAGTAAATTCTGAAATAGGAGCATCCCTCCATCAGTGCTGATTCATCTACTGATATGGAAATCTGGTTCAGATACTGCCTGTAAAGATACAGGCTCACAATATCTACACCGGAATACAGGATGACCACACTGAACAGGTTATTAACAAGACCTACCCGGGCAAAATCCTTAAAAATGATCAGATGCACGATTATACCGGGGACAAAAGAAGCCATCATATAAAACCTGTCAATAAATCCCTTTCCCTTAAACTGGAAACGTGACAGACAGAAAGCCACCATCGTGCACAATACGGTAGAGATCACACAGGCAAATACGATGATAAAGATGGTATTTGCAAATCCCCTGAGTACGTTACCCTTTATCATAACAGTTACATAATTGCTGAAATTCTTGAAGTTTTCCGGAAGCTCCATACTGCCGGTAGAAAGATATTCAATTTTTGTCTTAAAGGAAGCCAGAAAAACACCGATCAGAGGATAAATGACAACGAATGCCACAAAGATCAATATGATATATTTCAAAACGGCTACACTGTATTTTTCTACTTTATCACTCATATGTATTCTCATTCTCCTCCTTAAAAACAATATTCTTAAATACCATGACAATTGCCGCAATCAGCAGCATGCAGATCGCCATTGCGCATGCCTGTCCATATTTGTTATAGCTGAATGCTGTTTCGATCAGCGTGGTGGAAAAAGAGTTTGTTCCATTCTTTCCGTTGGTAAGGACATAAGGGATATCAAACACGGAGATGGAATTCACAATCGAGAAGGTGGCCATCAGGCCCACGATCATCTTAATGTTTGGATAAGTGATCGCCTTGAACATCGCCCATGCACCAGCTCCATCGATGGCTGCCGCATCATAATACTCTGACGAAATGGACTGCATGGTTCCCAGATAGATCAGGAAGCTGTAACCTACATTTTTCCAGAGAAAGATAAATGCCAGTGCAAAGTTACAGGTCTTCGGATCTCCGATCCATACCTTGATATAATCACCAAGCCCTGCAAAATTCATCAGAGTATCAAGGCCTCCGCCGATCTGATAGAACATACGGAAAGCCATGGCTACTGCCACACCATTCATAATAAACGGGAAGAAGATCACGCCCTTGAAGAAACCGCTTCCCCTCAGCTTTTTGTTCATAAGCACTGCAAGGAACAGTGAAATCACCTGCTGCAGCAACCCTGCAAGAAGGTAATAGCCTGCTGTTACGAAAACATTTCGGTAGGACTCTGTCGTAAAAATATTTTTGTAATTGTAAATTCCTACGAAATCATACGGTGAAACAGATCCCTTCCAGTCTGTAAAGCTGTAATAAAACATGGTAATGATAGGATATACTGTAAAGTACAGAAGAAAGAGCATCGGAATTGTCAAGAACAGAATCAGTATCTTTCTTTTCTGCCATTCCCTTTTGGACCCCAGTTTTCCTTTTTCTTTTTTAGTCAATTGCCATACCTCCCATTCCGTTCCAACTTTCTCATTAATTTTTTTGCCGTTTTTATACTATATTGATATCGTGTAGTATAATGAATGGGAGAGCGTATACCGCCCTCCCATCAGGCTTATATCTGTTCAGATTTATTTACTGAAAGTTCTTACCCCAGAGCTCATTCAGCTTATCGTACTGAGGTTCACCACCATTCATAACCGGCAGCATAACATAGTCAAGCAGGTATCCGTCATAGGAGTAAACATCAATTTCAGCAGTTCCTGCCATCTCCTGGATCTTGGCATCCTTTGCAGGAGAAGTATAGGTCTCTACATAATCAAGATCCTGCAGGAAAGCAAGGTCAGGCTGGTTCTCACCACCATCAACCATGATCTCATTCATGCCAAGTGCCAGAGAGATATTCTCGCAGAAGAATGCGCAGAATTCCTTGGCAAGCTCAAGATTCTCAGAATTCTTATTCACACCCATGAACAGATCCTGTGCGATTCTCATTCTCAGCTTATTATCAGAGCTTACATCGTTCTTGTAAGGGAAAGGAATAAATCCAATGGAATCAGCAGAAAGACCAAGATCCTCTGCGTGTTCCTGCGCCTGGGATAATGCCCATGTACCTGTAAACATGAATGCTGTCTTGGCACCACCAAGGGATGTCAGGGAAGAATCCCACTGGTCTGCAGTTACCACATCAGGTTCTACATATCCCTTCTTTGCAAAGTCAGCCAGAATATCATCTGCTTCCCTTAATGAGCTTCCTTCTGCCCAGGGAGTCTGATCCGTCAGGATCTTGTTTGCATAATCATCGTCACCGGACATGGTGATCGCCAGATTATCCCAGTAACGCATGGTCCATACAGATCCTGCATTTGTATAAATACCGGTAATTCCATTCTCTTTGCATTTTTCAAGATCGGTATACAGTTCATCAAGAGTTTTGGGAACTACACCATCACAGTAGGTATCCAGAACAGTCTTATTATAAAGAAGTCCTTCATATACGATACCAAGTGGAATACCGTAGCTCTGTCCCTCATACTGCATGTAGTCACCATAGTAATATTTGGAAGCCATTTCTGTTGCATCTCCAAGAGGTGCGAAATAGTTCGGAAGCTCGCTTGCCAGCAGAACGGAAGGAACCAGGATAACATCCTCATACTGTCCGCCAGTCAGTCTTGTTACCTGCTGCTCATCGGTAGTTCCGGACAGAGTTGTAAATTTCACTTCCTTTAATTCCGGATGGATCTTCTGGAATTCTTCTATAATGGGAACGATGTTCTCTTCATAGAAATCTTCCGGATAGTGGAATGCCAGAGATAAGGTAACGTCTCCTGTAGCTGTGTCTGTGCTGTCTGCTGTTTCCTGTGTTTCTGTATCAGCACTGCCAGTATCTGTTGTCGTTCCTGAGCTGCTGCCGCATCCGGCAAGTGTTGTCATTATCATTGCTGCAGCCATGAATGCTGCGATCCATTTTTTCTTCATGTGATACCCTCCCTTGGTTCATTTTTATTTGGATTGATTTTATTAAACACCATATCAGTCCCTTTTTCCTCTTTCATGTTGACGATGTTTTATGGTATATTGACCTCATTAATTTTGAGCTTTACAAGGGAGAGAAATCCATGTTACCTATTTTTCTGAAACTGGCAAGAGAAGAGCGGGACTTCGGTCCACGGGCTTTATATCAGACAAGCGTCGCTGATACCTTTCCTGATCACTATCATGATTTTTATGAGATCTTTCTGGTCACCTATGGCAAGGCCGTGCACAGTATCAATAATTCCCAGCAGCTTTTATCCCAGGGCAGCCTGGTCTTCATACGTCCCAACGATGTCCACAGTTATGCCGCCATCAACTATTTTGATTTTAAGATCATCAATATCGGCTATTATATGGATGAAATTGCCCCTGTTCTCTCCTACCTCGGTATTTCTCCTTCTGTCATAGACTCTCCTCTGCTCCCGATCCACCTTAAAATAGAAGGAAAACAGTTCGATCATCTGAGAGATAAGCTTCTGGAGCTTTCTGCCATGTATCCAAGCCGGAACTGCCGCCCCCTTTTCCGTTCCTTTGCCGCAGAGCTTTATTATCCCCTGCTGGGAACGGAAACAGAATTTGTCCATACACGTACACAGTTGATCCCTGACTGGCTGTACAAGCTGGATATCGAAATGAGTAAACGCCGTAATTATATAAAGGGGCTGCCGCGGCTGATGGAGCTTTGCAACTACTCCCAGGCGCATGTGATCCGTTCCTTCCAGAAATATTACAAGATGTCCCCTACGGAATATATCAACAGTAAGCGTATGATGTATGCCTGCGAATTGATCCTTTCCAACAAATACAGCATTACAGATATCTGCTATCAGTGCGGATTTAATAATCTGAGCCATTTTTATAATGTTTTTCATTCCATTTACCACTGCACACCGAAGGATTTTGCTGCCCGTCATATGTGAGTATCAATGATCAATACACCATAAAAAGAGGCGCATAGAGAAAAGGTCAGAATTTCTATTTTGGTATACACTTGGTATGATCCGGGGATTACTTTCCGGAAAACAGATATACAAACAGGAGATTCACAAAATGTACAGAAAACTGATACAGGATAGATTTGATTATTTTTTACATTATACAGACATCTACCGTACGGAAGAAAACCGCTATCTCAGGGAGGCAAAGATCCTGAAGCTCCAGCTCCCGCACATTTTACAGGATTTCCGGAAAGAGGATTTATTAGCCGGGGATGTCATCTATGACTTTATTGGCTTTTTCCCCAGATATGATGGTCATTCTCCCTATTTTTTCAAGGAAGAACAGGCCAGAAAACTGCTTGACGAAAGCCGGAGCTTTTTAAGCAGGACTGACGAAATAGAATCTGCCATTCATTACTGGCACGAAGAATCAGACAGGCATCTGATGCCGTCTGACAGATCAGAGGCATTCAGCAGCCCTGTTCTTGCCGTCCCTGACCTTGATAAGCTCCTTCAGCTTGGTCTTCATCATCTTTATGAAGAAGTAGCCATGAAGGATCAGACAGACCCCTTTATCCAGGCACTGCTTATCACCCTCACGACGATCGAGGATGCTATTGACTTTTATAAATATCAGCTTTGCTGTCTGATTGAAAAAGAACCTGACAATACTTATCTGCGCCATATCTATGCCATACTGAGCCGGATCCGCTATCAGAATCCAACCTCCTTTCCGGAGGCTATCCAGCTTCTCTGGATCTACGCTGCCATAACCGGTCTGACCAGTTATGGACGTATGGATGTTTATCTTGGTGATTTTTATGTCTCTGATCTGCAGCAGGGAATGATCGATGAAGATACCGCTCTTTCTTACATCCAGGATCTGTACAGACGTTCTGTCCATACTTTCAGAATTTCCGGCATCCATATCACGCTTGGCGGTCTTGGACGCCGGAATCCACAGAATGCCGATCAGCTTGCCATCCTGTTCATGAAAGCTGCCACCAGACAGGAAAAGGAAACAGCTCCACGGCTGATCCTGCGCTGTTATGAGGGAATGAACTCCTCTGTCCTTGATCAGGCTCTGAAGGAAGATCTGGAAAACAGTCCTGTGATCTGCTGCAGTGATGATACCTGGATTCCATCCATTCAGAAAGCATTTCAGATCAATCTGGATGATGCCATGAGCTATATACTGATTGAAAATGAAGATTGTATCCCGGAGGCCAAAAGTGTAGAATATCCCGATTTTTCTCTGGATCTGCCAGAACTTCTGGAAAAAGTTCTTTCTCTCGATCCTGATTTTCCTGCCCATCCTGAAGACCTCTGGAATGCTTTTGCCGCAGAAATATCCTCCTCTCTTGCCGGTATCATCTCCCTGTGTGAAAATATCCGGAACCACCTCAGTAAAGAGGCCGGCTTTCTTCACCTGAGTCTTCTGACCCACGACTGCACAGAAAAGGGAAAGCCTCTTTTAGAAGGCGGTATCCGCTACCTGTACAGTCCCGTGAACATCACAGGGATCCATTCGGTCTCCCGGAGGCTTGCCAGCCTGACATCCGGCTGTGAAAGCAGCGCAGAAGACACGGATCCTTTTTCACAGCGCATCTTTGACTGCCTGTCAGAAGCACGCCTCACCATGATCCGGAAGACCGGGCCTGACAGTTACCGGATGATCAGCAGGTAATTGTTATTCCCCCTTGTTATTCTCCTCCTTATTCTTTATACTGTTATTAAAAAGCTTTTGACAGGAGATTAACAAAATTATCATGAAACATTATTATAAATATTTTCTTTCCGTTTGCCTCATTCTGACATGCCTTGGTACTTTCCTTACAGGCTGTGCTCCTTCCGATGAGGAGCTGTCAGCCGCACAGGATAAATATGCAGAGCTTGTACAGATCCACAACGAAGTAGTAGAAGCCCATAAGGAAGTAGATGATACTTCCTATGATGATGCCCTCTCTGTCCTGCAGGATGACCTGAATACCATACAGTCCTATAACCTGAACGATATGTCAGAGGAAGAGATCTCCCTGCTGATCTCCACCATGGATACACTGATCGCATCCTATAAGGATTACCTTTCTCTGCTTGGCACAACAAAAAAAGAAGAGGATGCCGCCGAACTGACTGACATTCCTCTTTCTCTTACCAATAATACCTCTTTTGCCTTTGACCTGATCTCCCTGTATCAGAAAGACAGCGCCGGAGCCCGTATCAATATCCTTTCCGGACTTGATAACCTTTCTCCCACACAGTCCCTGACAGGACTTGAGATCGAAAGGAATGCAGAAAACACACCCTGGATGCTTACACTGGAAACTACAGAAGGAGTCACCTATGATATCGAGCTTCCTGTGGATACCTATACTGAAGATGGCATCCATCTTTACCTGACCTATGATTCCGAAACCGGCAGTATCACTGTCTGACCGGTTTCAGGTCTGTTCCTTTATCCCAGTCTCCTCTGTGACCGTACTCTGACACCGCCGGTTTCTTCTGCTGTATTTGCCTATACCATGGTCTTCAGCAGCTCTACTTCTTTCTTGGTTTCATCCAGCATACTGCTGATCTGTTTGGTTCCCTGGATCATACCATCCGTCAGGGTCCTGGTATTCTCAATGTTTGCAAGCAGCTCTTCACTGAATGCACTTAAGTTCTCCACATACTGTACAATTTCATGGTTACTGTCCTTGACCTGTCCCATGCCGGAAGCCTGCTCTGCCATATCTGCTGAAACCTGGTCAATATCATTTTTGATCCTCGCAAAAGCCTCACCAGTCTTCTCAACAAGCTCTGCCTGTTCCTTATTTGTCTCCACAAGACTGTCCACACTCTTACCTGCTGCATCTGCCTGCTCTGTCAGCTCTGCCAGGATACCCTTGATCTGCTGGGTTGCCTGTTCTGTTCCTGATGCCAGATTCTTGATCTCATCTGCTACTACAGCAAAGCCCTTGCCTGCTTCTCCGGCGTGCGCCGCTTCAATACTTGCATTTAATGCAAGCAGAGTTGTCTGCGTCGTGATATTGGCTATCATCTGCAGGATCTTATTGGCTTCTTCGATCTGCCCAAGCAGCGTATTCATTGTTTCACTGACTTCATTTCCTGCACTCTCTGTATGTGACGATGCTGCACGGAGCTGTCCGATATCCTGATTTCCTTCTTCCGTGATCTTCAGTGTCGTCTTGAACTTTTCACTGATCTTATCTGAGATCTGTACAGCGTTATCTGTCTGTACACCAATATTTTCTGTCATTTCAAGCTGTTTCTGAATGGTCTGTGCCAGGTCGTTGGCTCCTGTCACGATCTCCTCAATAGCAGTTCTGCTGTGCTCTCCCTGTGACTCCATATCCTTGGACTGTGTATCGATCGCAGTGATCTTTTTGATCAGTTCACCTGTGGTTGCTGTCATGTTCTGAAGAAGTCCAGACGTAAATTCCTTTTCCCTGGAGATCTGCTCCATCTTAAAATTACTGATCCTCTCCAGGTTTCTGGAAGACACGATACAGAACACATCTACGAGAAGTACTGCTGCCAGGGCAATCTCGTAATTAACAATATCGCCGCTGTTTACCTTTCCCTTTCCTACTTCTCCAATAATATAAAATACATTGATGGCTACTCCCAGTGAACCTGCACCCAGACTGAACTTTCCGTTCTGGAAAAGAGTGATCGCCGTCAGCATGGGAAAAATATAAACAAATGCGACAACACTCTCTGAAGTGAACATCACATAGGCATACAGGATCAGATAACCTCCCATACCTATGTACTTGATCGCCGCACTTTCTTTATTTTTTGTAAAATACAGGATCATACATGCCAGAAACGGGATCAGCATGATAACACTGAATACCGCCAGATAACCTGGTGTCCGGTTTCCTTTGATATACTCTGCGATATATGCCAGGAGCAGAATACCGATCACCGAACCATAGCATACCAGGAACCTCTGATTCACAAGCTGCTTTTCACTGAATGCATGCTTTTCTTTTAAATCCATTTTAACCCATCCCCTTTGAAATTTTAGTTATATCCATTATAAGAACATTGTGCCTTTATGTCAATTTTTCTGCACCTTTTTCCCATGTTTTTTCTGATTCTGTCATTTAGCATATTGAAAAAAATGTAAGATATGCCGTATACTGTCCGTGTACAGCAGCTTACTATTTTTCTTAAGAGGCAATACAAATGAAAGCAGACATTACAAGACTCAGCTCCCTCACATTCAGGATTACGGTTTCAGGATCTGTCACCTCAGATACCGTTTCCGATCTGGAAGCCACTGTGAACAGCATAACAGAGGATTCTCTTCCTCAGAATATCCAATTTGACTTTGAAAAAGTAGATTATATATCCAGCGCCGGTCTGCGCTTTCTGTTAAAGCTCAGGAAAAAAGGCATTATTCTTCAGATCACCCAGGTCACCCCTGAGGTATATGAGATTTTCGACATGACCGGCTTTACCGATATGTTCGATGTCCAGAAGAAATTCCGCAATATGGACATCACCGGCTGCGATATGATCGGCTGTGGCTCAAATGGCATGGTCTACCGGATCGATCCCGAAACAGTCTTAAAGCTGTATACCAGGACAGATGTCCTTCCGGAAATCAGAGCAGAACAGGAGCATGCCAAGTATGCCCTGCAGGCAGGCATTCCTACCGCTATATCATTTGATATCGTTAAGGTTGGGGAAAAGTATGGTTCTGTCTTTGAGCTGATCGATGCAAGATCAGTTGCTTCCCTTCTTGAAGAAGCCCCTGATAAAGCTGACAGCTTTATCCCTTCTTACGTTGCACTTTTAAAATGTGTTCACTCAATACCCTACAAAGAAACTGCAAAAGTTTCCTTACCCGATGCACATATGAAATTTATCGGCTATATCGATGCCATAGCCAGTTATATCCCTGCTCAGACTGTTTCCTTACTGCAGAAGTTTGTCAGCCTCATCCCCAGGCAGCATACCGTTCTGCACGGAGACTGTCAGCCGGGAAACGTGATGGTTACCAAGGATGAACTTTTGTTTATTGATATGGATACCTTATCTTTTGGCAATCCACTCTTTGATCTTGGCTATCTGTACAGTACCCTGATCTTATACCGTCAGTTACCAACCGTACAGAAACTGTTTCATATTTCTCTGGACGTCCTGGCAGACTTCTGGCAGAAAATGTTTGCTCTTTATTATGAAGACTGCTCTGCAGAAGAAAGGGAACGCCTCAGAAGTATGTGTGCGATCATCTCACATGTGCAGGTACTGAGATATCTGCTCCGCCATCCGGATCAGAGTACGGAAGAGCAGATCCATATGGTTTCCGGAAATCTGCAGAAACTATCAGACTATTATTTTTCAAGGGAGTAACCATGCAAAAGATAAAGGATATTTGGAACTACTCAGGACAGTATAAGAAATATCTGGCCGCCCTTCCCGTGATGGCGGCTCTTGAAGTATGCTGTGAGGTCCTGATCCCCTATTTTATGTCAGATATCATAGACAAAGGTGTTGCAGAAGGAGATATGGACCGTCTGATCAGAACCGGTCTGTTTATGGTAGCTGTATCTGTCTTACTGGGGATCACTTCCTTTTTTATGGGCTATACCTGCTCCGTCTGGGCTTCCGGCGTTACCAGGAATCTCCGTCAGAAGCTGTTTGAAAAGATCCAGACCCTGTCCTTTCAGGATATCAACCGGATCGGGAATGCCTCGATCATCACCCGGATGTCTACAGATATGAATTATATCAAAAAAGCTCTTGGCATGGTCTCATCCCTGATCCAGTGCCCGATGATGATCCTGTTAACAGTCATAATGACCTTCAAGATCAACCGTTCCATGTCATGGATCTTTGCTGCAAACATTCCTTTATTTGCATTTGTGCTGTTTCTGATCATCCGGTTTTCACGCAGGCACTACAGACAGCTCTTCCAGAAATATGACCTTATGAACGGCATCCTGGGGGAAGATACACAGAATATCCGTACCATCAGGGCCTTTGAGAAAAAAGACTATGAATACGACAGGTTTCATTTTGCCGCCAGCAGTGTAATGCGGGAATCTTATCATGCCGAAAAAATAACCGCTCTTAATAATCCGATCCTTCAGCTGGCTGTAAATGTCAGTGTTATTTTTCTCCTCTATGCCGGCGGGATCAATATCATTCACGGGAAAATGGAGCCTGGTGACCTGTTCTGTATGATCACTTACACAAACCAGATCCTGGCACAGATCATGATCATAGCCCTGATCCTGGTTCCCATACTGAGTGCCCAGATTTCCCTTAACCGTGTTTTTGAACTGCTGGATACTGTTCCCTCACAGGAAGATATCAAAGAAGAGGAATCTCTTCTTCCGGCAGACGGCTCCATCTGTTTTGATCATGTATCCTTTGGCTATTTTGATCATGAACCGGAAAAATATGTGTTAAAGGACATCTCCCTGTCCCTGCCATCCGGTTCTGTTCTTGGTATCATAGGCGCTTCCGGTTCCTCCAAAAGTACTCTGGTCCATCTGCTCCTCCGGTTTTATGACCCTGCAGAAGGAACGATATCTGTTGGCGGGCATGATATAAGGAACTATTCTTTCGAGGCACTCCGGTCTGTCATCGGCTTTGTGCCACAAAAGAGTATTCTGTATTCGGGAACGATCCGTGAAAATCTCAGCTTCGGAAACGAAAATGCAACAGAGGAAGATATGATATACGCCTGCAGGGCAGTCTGTGCCCATGATTTCATCATGAGTTTCCCTGATGGCTATGATACCCGGATCAGTGAAAAGGGTACCAGCTTATCCGGTGGCCAGAGACAGCGTCTCTGTATTGCCCGCGCACTGATCAGGAAACCGGACATTCTGATACTGGATGATTCCCTGAGCGCACTTGATACCGTAACGGATCAGGCTGTCCGCAAGTCCCTGTCCAGTTATTACAAAGGCACTACGATCATCATGATTGCTCAGCGCATCAGCTCCATCCAGTCTGCTGATCAGATCCTGGTTCTTGATAACGGATCTGTCAGTGGTATGGGAACCCATGAGAAACTGTTAGCTGAAAATACAATATACCGTGAGATCGATCAAAGTCAGAAGAAAAATATGGAATAGGAATATGAATACGCAGAAGAAAAAACGTCCACAGAATACCGGCAGGGTCCTGATATGGCTCCTCCATTATATGTCCAGATACAAATTGCAGGCCATTCTGGTTATCGCATGTATGATCATAAGTGCAGTCTGCTCTGTTCGCAGCACTTATTATCTGAAGCCTGCTATCAACGATCATATCATTCCCCTGATCGGGCAGAGGGATCCTGATCTGACCGGCTTTTTACATAATCTGCTCTGTATGGCGATCCTGTATCTCTGTGCAGTAGCTGCTGCCTTTCTCGAATCCAGGATCATGATATATATCAGCAATCAGGTTATGTACCGTATACGGACAGATATGTTCTACCGGATGCAGAGGCTCCCATTATCCTACTTTGATGAACACAATATCGGTCAGATCATGAGCTATTATACCAATGATGTAGACTCCCTGAGCAATAT
The DNA here is from genome assembly GCA_902766365.1 of uncultured Lachnospiraceae bacterium. Classification (GTDB taxonomy): domain Bacteria; phylum Bacillota; class Clostridia; order Lachnospirales; family Lachnospiraceae; genus Suilimivivens. The sequence continues at coordinate 11,840 of CACXDC010000023.1, forward strand.
GCTGCGTCAGAGCTTTCCAAAGATCGTCGAAGGCGGCATGACCTGTATATCTACACTGGTAACTATTTTTATGGTAAATTACAAGCTGGCATTCATTGTTGTATTATGTGAACTGTTCATGATCTGTATCCTCAGGATCCTTGTAAAAAAGAACATCACGCATTTCGCCGGTCAGCAGCAGGAACTCAGCCATTTAAATGCCTATGCCGAAGAAATGATCGATGGCCGCAGTGTGGTTAAAGCCTTTGGGCGTGAAAAAGATGTCATAGAACGTTTCCGCTCAGTGAATGAAAGGCTGTTCCATTCATCAAGCAAAGCCGACTTTTATGCCAACAGTATTTTCTGTGTCACCAACGGGATCTTCAACATTGGCTTTACCATTATCGCCGTAACGGGTGGTCTGATGTCCATGCACGGACTGGCAGACATTGGTACCACAGGAACTTTCCTTTTATATTACAGAAACATGTACAATCCTCTGACTAATATATCCAAGCAGTTTAACAATCTTCTGGGTGCCCTCGCCGGTGCAGAAAGGATCTTCCAGTTCATTGATACTCCGGAAGAACCGGATGAGGGTAAGACAGAGCTTGTAAATGTGATCCTGCAGTCTGATGGTTCCCTGAAGGAAACCTCCAGGTATACCGGACATTTTGCTTTTAAAGATTGCACGGCTGATAAAAAAAGCTCCCTGAAGCTCTTTGAAGGAAGACTCCAGTTTGAACACGTTGATTTTGGCTATAAAGACAGCCAGCTTGTCCTTCATGATTTTAACCTGAGCATCGAACCCGGTCAGAAGGTCGCTATTGTAGGTACAACAGGTGCAGGCAAGACCACCATCATCAACCTGCTCAGCCGGTTCTATGAGATCCAGGCCGGCCGCATCCTTTGTGATGGCATTGACATCAAAACTGTCAAAAAAGAATGTCTCCGCAATATGATCGTCATGGTACTGCAGGATACACAGCTTTTCACCGGATCTGTCGAAGACAATATCCGATATGGAAGGTTCGATGCTTCTTCCGCCGATATTATGGCTGCTGCAGAGCTTGCCCATGCTGACAGCTTTATCCGCAAACTTCCGGAAGAATATGATACGATACTGACACATGGGGGCGATTTCCTCAGTCAGGGTCAAAAACAGCTCCTTGCCATCGCCAGGGCTGCTGTTTCCCATGCACCGATCCTGATACTTGATGAAGCAACAAGTTCCATTGATACAAGAACGGAAGCTCTGATCGATAAAGGCTTTGACTCCCTTATGAAAGATCGTACGGTACTGGTGATCGCACATCGTCTCTCTACCATAAAGGATGCTGATCTGATCATCGTTCTTGATCATGGTCATATCGCAGAAAAGGGTACCCATACGGATCTGTTAAAGCAGAATGGGATCTACCACGATCTTTGTGCCAGTCTCGCCGGATCTGAACAGCAATAAGATAATTTTATAAAGAATACATATGATATGGAGGACAATATATGCCACTTGGAGTAAAAAACGGAACAGCAAGATTAGAAGAACATAACCCGGAATGGGCTGATATGGCAAAGGAGCTGATCAGCCAGCTCTGGCCGATACTGGATGGATATGCGATCGACATCCAGCATATAGGCAGCACATCCATAAAAGGAATCCCTGCCAAACCAATGATCGATATTGCAGTGGCCGTTGAAGATGTTTCCATATCTGAAACATACATAGATGCCCTGGAAAAGATCGGTGTGCATTTCATGGGTGAGATCGTGCCAAACCAGCGTCTTTTTTATAAGTCCACGCCCGGGGAGGATGACCGTACCCACCACGTACACTTTGTAAATATCCATTCCAGACAGTGGGAAGACTATCTGAACATGCGTGATTACTGCAATTCCCATCCTGATGTAGCCGCTGCCTACGGAAACCTGAAGAGGAAGCTTGCCAGTGAATATGCTGATGAGCGTACCAGTTACAGAGATGGCAAGCACGAATTCATTACCAGAGTCCTTGAGGATGCAATGGTATGGCGCGAAAATCAGAAAGCAGGAAAAAATGATACCATTTGATGAATATCTCCATAGGATGAACCAGAATCTGCTGACCATGTCACGCACTGCACATGGGGTCATTGACACATCTGCCAGTGCGGACAAAAAGGATTCTCTCCTGATCGGAAGTGGGACGCAGACCGGGATCATTGTTGCAGAAAACATAACAGATGCCCTTCAGTTTGTTTATGACAACAGAAATATCTGTTTTCAGGATCCAGGTGAGCTGAAGGCTTTTATTCTTAAGATCGTTTCTATTGTAAATGATCAGATCGTAAAGCCAGACAGACTGATACGCAGTGGCACTGACAGTACGAAGTACAATTATGTCAGGATTGCAGACCTCGAGACTGTCTTTACCGACTTCTGCAGGAAATTATATGACAGATTATCCGGCATTCCCTATGATGCCGTTGAAACAGCCTGCTTCTGTGAATATGTAGTCAACGGTGTCGGTCACTTCTTTTCAGACGGATGTAATAAAAGCTCCATGGTGATCTCCTCATTTTGTCTGATAAGGGCCGGACTCCCTCTCCCTGTATATGACAGCCGGGAGCACTATTACAGCTTTTTCAGGGAAATTCCCAAACCGGACAGAGTTCACTATGTTGATGAGGATTCCTACCGGAAATTTTACACATATTATAAAAGTATCTGCATTTCTCGTTGACTTTCCTGTCTTTCTATGGTATGATAACATCTGTTCGTGAGAACTGTAATAACATATCTGACATGCGGGTGTAGTTCAATGGTAGAACACCAGCCTTCCAAGCTGGATACGTGGGTTCGATTCCCATCACCCGCTTTTTGCATGCGCATTTTTATTCTGGTAACCATATATATTTATGCAGGTGTTTGCTTGCTTTCGGCATACTGCTTACTCTGCATCTCTCAAAAGAAAGGGACTTCCTATGAAACACAATTTACATTTTACCCTGCCCGTACTGACAGGCGCTGTCGTTCTTTCCCTGTCAACTGCTCCGTTACTCCCGGTCATTGCAGCTCCCGCTGACAGCCAGGCAGCAGTCTCAGACACCACCGGATCTGCTTCATCCACAGCCAGCGCCTCCCAGATCACAGACTATTCCGCTGTGTTCGATGCTGACTATTACTATCAGACTTATCCGGATCTGCAGGCCTCTGTCGGAAATGATCCTGCTGCCCTGCTTTCCCATTTCATCAAAACAGGGATGAAAGAGGGCCGCAATGGAAATGCCCAGTTCAATCTGAAGGCTTATATGTATCAGAATCCTGATCTGATGGCCATTTATGGCACAGATCTTCCTTCCTACTACCGGCACTATATTACCAATGGAAAGGCCGAAAACAGAAAAGCCATATTTGACGTCGGCAAGGGTCTTGCTGAAGGTGTTCTTGGCAGCTATACTACCACTTTTGATACTACAGAGGACCGTGCCACTAATGTGACTCTCTCCGCTTCCCGTATCAACGGACTTGTGATACCCGCCGGTGGACGTTTTTCCTACAGCACCTCTGTAGGTACCAGAACCACAGCAAACGGTTATGTGGAAGCCCCCTCTTATGCCAGTGGCCGGGTAGTGACCAGTGTAGGCGGCGGTATCTGTCAGGTATCCTCCACGCTCTATGCAGCCATGGTAGTTGCTGACATCCCAGCCACCTCCCATTATCTGCATTCCCTTCCTGTTGACTATGTTCCAAGGGGCCTGGATGCTGCGATCGTAGAGGGCTACAAGGATCTGACCTTTGTGAATCCCTTCAGCTATCCCATTATGCTGCAGACTTCCACAAATAATGGAGTCCTGACTGTCAGCATCGTAAAGGCTGGCTGATATTCTGACTATTAAATTGGAGGTATACCTGTGAAAAAAAATGAGAATCTGAAAAGTTTTTCCTTAAAGGAAATAGAATATTACAAAGTACACGGAAGAAATGTTTCCGGTCAGTATCCTCTTCCCCTGTTTTTCAACGGAAGTGGTATTGAAGTCAATGTAACCGGTTCTGAGCTGTGGATCGATCTGGAGGTTGACTGTGATTTCCATGAACCCTGGATCTACACTGCACTGAATAACTCCTTTATGAGCCGTCAGATGCTTCTGCCTGGTTCCTATTCTATCTGTCTGTTCCGAAATATGAGTCCTGACAGTGTTAAAAATATGAAATTCATGCGTGAACTGCAGTCCATGACAGAGGACGACGACTGCCATATTCTGGTAAAGGGCTTTCAGACAGACGGATTTTTCCTTCCGACTTCCGAAAAACGCTATAAAATGGAATTTATCGGAGACAGTATTACCTCCGGTGAAGGTACCTATGGTGCCAAAGAGGATACCGACTGGCTTGCCATGTATATGAGCAGCAGCCGGAATTATGCTGTTATGACTGCAAATGCCCTGAATGCTGACTACCATCTCTTTTCCCAGGGTGGCTGGGGTGTTTACTGCGGCTGGGACAATGATACAAGGCACAATATTCCTTCCCGCTACGAAGCCCTGTGCGGTCTGTGCGGTGGAGAATTCAACGAATCCCTCGGTGTATCAAAGCCTTATGATTTCCACGGCTGGGTACCTGACGCTATCGTAGTAAATCTGGGGACAAATGATGCCAGCGCTTTCGTACAGCCTCCATTCACCATTCCTGAAACCGGTGAAGTCTGCAAACAGCGCAAGAACCCTGACGGCACCTATAACAGGGAAGATCTTATGAAGTTTGAACAGGCTGTGATCAATTTTCTGAAGATGCTCAGAAAGCACAATGAATCCTCTCATATCGTATGGGCTTACGGCATGCTTGGTTATGATCTGACTCTTGCTATCACAGAAGCTATGAATACCTACCGTAATGAAACCGGTGATTCCAATGTTGCTTTCCTGCAGCTTCCGGATTCCACACCGGAAAATCTTGGCGCTCATGCACATCCGGGACCTGCCTCCCATGAACGGGCTGCTGCTGTCCTGATCGAATACTTTAAAAAGAAATGGGAAGTCTGATGACTTCCCATTTTTCTCAGGTTTTCAGGCTTCCCATGCTATGCTCCCGGCTCTTCCAGCAGACAAATCCATACATATCATTCAAAAAGAAAATTCCAAAATTCACAACTACCGGAATATACATGGGATTTTCCACAGATGCCAGTACCCACAGAACGATCAATACCATATCATTTGCCGCATACCCGACAGCATAATAGGATGACCGGAGCATCGTCAGTGATGCTGCCAGGAAGCTTGTGATGACAGATATGGTACTGAACAGAAGATTCGGCGTATCCAGCTTTTTCAGTATCACATAAAAGATACCTGTTACCACGACTGTTCCAAGCAGGAGCCCTGTCAGATGCTTCCTGTTCAGCTTCTGGATACTGACCTCATTCCCATTCTCTTCAGAAGGATTTCTGATCCATGTGATCGTTGACCAGACTGCCATCGGCAGGGTCATCCCCAGATAGGTCATCATTTCTCCCCAGTATCGAAAATGGAATGAAATGATCCCATACAGGATACTGAACAATATCATCAGGATCTGTGCCCAGACATTTCCCTTTGCCGCAAAGATCAGGGAAGTTACACCCACCAGTGCCGCACCAAGTGTCAGAAGATCCACCTTCTCTGTCATCATATTTGAAACAATTACAACTGTCAGTGAGCAGATCCAGAGTATCCACTCTCTTTTTGACAGCATTTTTATTGGATTATTCAATTTCCTTTTCTCCTCTCAAATCATTTATTTCATTGATTAGAGAGAAGTCTCCGGATCCAGTATCGGTGTATTTCTTTTCAGATTATAAAGCAGGAGTGCAAGCAGGATCAGTACATATCCAGCCAGCTTCAAAAAACTCATGCCTTCTCCGCCGGCTGCGATTCCCATCACACTCGCTGTCAGCGGATTGATTACCGTAAAAACTGCTGCCGTTTCTGCAGGCAGATACTTCTGTCCAACCGGCTGAAACGTGAATCCAAAGCAGCTGCACAAAAGTACCAGAAGCAGTAACATTCCCCACTGCTGTCCACCCTGTGGCAGACTGAAATCTCCGGAAAACAGCGCTACGATCAGGCTGAGAAGTCCCATTACGCCAAGCTGTAACATCCCGACTGTAACAGGATCCGCATCCTGTGTCACCTTTTCTGTTGCCATAATGCAGGCTGCATATGTCAGTGCTGCAAGTATCATCAGCAGAATACCGAGTCCTCCACCAGTACTGCTGCTCTGTGTCAGTGACAGACATCCTACCCCGGTAACTGCGAGCAGCGCACACAGCATGGTTTTCTTCTTTGGCAGGGTTCTCGTCAGGATCGCTGCATAGATCGGAACCATCACGATCGCCATGTTTTCGATCAGTGAACTGACCCCGGAATCAATAAGCCGGAGCCCATACATTTCAAATATCATGCAAACTGTGTACAATACGCCAAGGGTCAGTCCGCCTTTCAGACTGTTTCTGCTGCAGGCAAGCAGCTTTTTATGAAAAATAACTGCAAGTACCAGAAATGCCAGAATGAACCTGACTGCCAGAATATTCATGGGTGACATGGTATTCATCAATATTTTTGAAAAAAGAAATGAAGTTCCTCTGGCAACAAATACTGCCGTTAAAAGTAATTTTGCACTTGTCTGATTCATAATATCCCTGCCATTTTTCTGAAATGGGTCTGTTCCTTCAATTTTGTTCCTCTGAATATTATAATTATTTTGTAATGAATTTCAACCTAATTTTTAACGCCATTATTAAAAACTGTCTGGCAATGCTGTCTCTGCCAGGATTGCCTTTAATCCCTCCTGTTTGCAAGGCAGTTATGCGATCACCTTATGCTCCAGCCACTTCCTGCTGTGGAACCTTCCAAAAAAGATCACACTTCTGACACCCCAGTCTGTAAACATACCAATCCATACCGCCATTGGTCCAAAGTGTAATGCCCTGACCAGAAAGATACACAGGCTCACACGGCAAAGCCACATGGTAATGGTCGATACGATCATGCTGAATTTCACATCTCCTGCGGCCCGCATTCCATATCCGGGGATAAAAGACCCCACCCAGAAAATGGGTTTACAGACAGTGATCCATCCTACCATATAAATGCACAGTGCCGCACTCTCCGCCTCCATGGCTGCGATCACTGTGATCGGTCTGACTGCCAGATAAACCAGACCGCAGCTGATGATCAGACAGATCTCAGCCCATACACAGATCTTTTTTATGTAATATACTGCTTCATCCTTCCGTCCGGCACCGATACACTGTCCTACTACTGTCATCAGTCCGATCCCCATTCCCATAGGTGCGATCCCGTTCAGATTTTCTATAATATTCGCCATGGCCTGTGCTGCAATAGCCGTAGTCCCCATGGTAGAAACACTGGACTGGATCGCCAGCTTACCGAACTGAAACATGCTGTTCTCTACACCGGAAGGAATACCAATAGCCAGAATACTTAAGATAAGCTGCCACTGTGGCCTGATCTTCAGATAATGGTTCACTGTAATGGCCTGCCCGTCCCTGTGCAGGAAAGCCAGTACTACCACTGCACAGAATACACGTGAAAGAAGTGTCGACAATGCCGCTCCTGACACTCCCATACGGAATCCCCAGATGAAAATGGCATTTCCTATGATATTCAGAAAATTGGATATCACTGAAACTGTCATGGGAAGCCTGCTGTTTCCCTGTGCCCGGTAAATCGCTGCCCCGGCATCATACAGCCCGATAAAAGGAAAAGACAATGCCGTATAATAAAAGTAGATCACTGCCGCATCCATAACATCCGCTTCCACCTGCCCAAAGACAAGATGCAGAAGTCCCCGGTTACTGATCATACAAAGCACCGTGATCACAGCAGAGATAAGGAACACTACAAGAAGTACCTGCTTTGCCGCCCTTTCAGCTTCCTGTGGCTTTTCCTTCCCGATATACTGGGAGCAAATAATACAGCCTCCTGCCGCCAGTGCGGAGAAGGCCTGAATTACCAGCACATTGATAGAATCCACCAGGGAAACTGCCGACATGGCGGCAGCTCCCACATTGCTGACCATGATGGTATCTGCTGTTCCCATCAGGGAATTTAAAAGCTGTTCCACCATCAGGGGAACCAGCAGTGCCCACAGGGCACGGTTGCTGAATAATCTGTTATGCGATTGCGAACTGACTGTTGTACAGTTTTGCATAAAAACCACCCTTTGCAAGCAGTTCTTCGTGATTTCCCTGCTCGATAATATGACCGTCTTTCATGACCAGGATCACATCTGCATTCTGAATGGTTGACAGTCTGTGTGCTACGATAAAGCTTGTTCTGCCTTCCATCATGGTCGCAAATGCTTTCTGGATCTTCTGTTCTGTTCTTGTATCAATAGAAGAGGTTGCCTCGTCCAGGATCAGCATGGGAGGCAGGGAAAGCATCACTCTGGTGATACAAAGGAGCTGCTTCTGTCCGCCTGACAGGCTGCCGCCATCCTCTCCGATCACGGTATCATATCCGTCCGGGAGCCTCCTGATAAAGCTGTCTGCATGGGAAGCCTTTGCTGCTGCAATGATCTCTTCATCTGTAGCATCCGGTCTTCCCACCGTGATATTCTCCCGGATCGTTCCTCTCTTAAGCCACGTATCCTGCAGCACCATACCAAAGGAGGTACGCAGGGACTTTCTGGTGATATCCCGGATATCCGTACCATCCACAGAAATACTTCCTTCATTTACATCATAGAAGCGCATCAGCAGATTGATCAGCGTCGTCTTACCACAGCCTGTAGGTCCTACGATAGCGATCCTCTGTCCCGGCTCTACCTGAAGATTCAGATCTTCGATCAGCTTCTTGTCCGGTGTATAGGAAAATGCCACATGGTTAAGATCAATAGCTCCCTTTGCGTCTGTCAGCACTCTGGCATCTGCCGCATCTGCGGTCTGAGGCTCTTCCTCGATCAGTTCAAAAATACGTGCCGCACAGGCAAGCGCACCCTGCAGTTCTGTCACAACACCGGAAATTTCATTAAAAGGCTTGGTATACTGGTTTGCATAGGAAAGCAGGCAGGTAAGCTGTCCTACCGTCAGTCTGCCGGAGATTGCCGCAAGGGCACCTGTCAGACCAACTCCCATATAAACCAGACTGTTGACAAATCTCGTGCTGGGATTGGTAATGGAAGAAAAGAAGATTGCCCGCAGGGAATACTTTTCCAGTCTTCCGTTGATCTCATCGAAGGTTTCCAGTGTTTCATCCTCCCTGTTAAAGGCCTGTACCACCTTCTGGTTACCGATCATTTCATTGATCAGATTGGTCTGCTCGCCTCTTGTCTCAGACTGCAGCTTGAACATGCTGAATGTCTTCTTTGCGATAAAGCTTGCCACAAACAGGGAAACCGGTGTAATCACTACTACAACCACTGTGATCCCCACATTCACGGAAAGCATAAAGAACAAAGTACCGATGATCGTCACAACACCGGTAAACAGCTGGGTAAAGCCGATCAGCAGACCATCTGCAAACTGGTCCACATCCGCTACAACACGGCTGACGATATCTCCCTGTGAATGACCATCCAGATATTTCAGAGGCAGCTCCTGGATCCTGCGGAATACCTTTTCCCTGATATCCTGGATCATGCTGTAAACGATCTTGTTATTGCAGATCCCCATCAGCCACTGTGCCAATGCAGTAAGGACAACTACTACTGCCATCTTTCTCAGGATCGCAAACAGTGCCGGCCATGGACTGCCTGCACCTTCTGCAGGACTGATCAGACTGGTCAGCCAGTCAACCGCATTTCCTGTCAGAACCGGCAGATATAAGGTAAGTGCTACCGAAACTGCCGCCATCAGGATCGTAAGAACGACCAGCCACCGGTATGGCTTCATATATTTCAGGACCTTGATCAGGGTCTCTTTCTGTTTTTCATTTTTTTCTGTTTTTTTCATATTACTCACCCTGACCTGCCTTCTTTTCAAACTGACTGTAGTAAATTTCCTGATATACGCTGCAGTTCTTCAGCAGCTCTTCATGGGTTCCCATTCCCACTGCCTTTCCGTCATCCAGTACGATGATGGTATCTGCATGCATCAGGGAAGAAGCTCTCTGGGAAACGATAAATACGGTCGTATCTCCCGGCATTTCCTTCAGGGCCTTGCGGAGTGCCGCATCTGTCGCATAGTCAAGAGCAGATGCACTGTCATCGAGGATCAGGATCTCCGGTTTCTTTACCAGTGCCCTTGCTATGGAAAGACGCTGTTTCTGTCCACCGGAAAGGTTCCGTCCCTCCTGCTCGATCATTTCATCAAGACCATCCTTCTTCTGCCGCACGATCTCTTCTGCCTGTGCCGTCCTGAGCGCCTCATAGATTTCTTCATCCGTAGCAGACTCGTTGCCCCACTTCAGATTATCCCGGATGGTTCCCTGGAACAGTACCGCCTTCTGCATGACAACACCGATTTTATCCCGGAGGGTAACAGTATCATAGCTTCTGACATCTCTGCCATCTACTCTCACACTGCCGCTTGTCACATCATAAAAACGGGGGATCAGGTTCACCAGTGAGGACTTACCGGAGCCGGTGCCGCCAATGATACCGATGGTGTCTCCCTTTCTGGCCTTAAATGTAATATCTGTCAGCGCTTCCTCACCGCCTTCATAATAACGCAGACCCACATGATCGAAAACCACGCTGCCGGTTTCCTCTTCTTTACTGCCAGCATTTTCTTCAGAAAGTCCTGTCTGTCCGGTACTCTTTCCGGAATGTCCTGTCTGCGCGTCACCGGTGCTTACTCCGGCAGACGCTTCCAGTTCTTCTGCTGTATATTCCTTCAGTCCTGCAGGCATCCCCAGCACAGCTTCAATTCTGTTTCCACAGGCAACTGCCTTGGTCATGGTGATGATCAGGTTTGCCAGCTTCACCAGCTCTACCAGGATCTGAGACATATAGTTGATCAGCGCTACCACTTCACCCTTTGACAGCACACCTGCATCCACCTGCAGGGCTCCTGTATAGATCAGGGCAATCAGACCGGCATTGATCACCACATATGTCAGCGGGTTCATCAGTGCTGAGATCCGTCCTGCTGTAGTCTGTATCTTCTTTAATGCATCATTTTCTCCGTCAAACTTGCTGATCTCTGTCGGTTCCTGTCCAAAAGCACGGATGACACGGACGCCGGTCAGATTCTCTCTTGTAGTTCCCAGCACCCTGTCAAGTCCGCTCTGTACTTTCTTATAAAGCGGGATACTTACCAGCATGATGCCAAATACGATCACCGAGAGTACAGGGATCACCACTACAAATATCAGCGCTGCCTTCACATCCACGGTGAAAGCCATGATCATGGCGCCAAATACAATGAACGGCGAACGCAGAAACAGGCGCAGCGCCAGATTTACACCTGACTGCACCTGATTGATATCGCTGGTGATCCTGGTGATCAGAGTGGCTGTTCCTTCCCTGTCAAGCTGGGAAAAGGACAGCTTCTGAATGTGTTCAAACACGCCGTGACGAAGTCTTGTAGCAAATCCGACAGCCGCTTTTGCCGCAAAATACTGTGCAGTAATGGAGCAGACAAGACCGATCAGGCCAAGAGCTGCCATGATCAGGCACATTCTTCCTACATAGCCCTTATCTCCCTGCGCAATACCCACATCGATCATGGATGCCACAACAAGCGGCACAATAAGTTCAAAAGAGGCCTCCAGCAGTTTAAACAGAGGCCCCAGAATACTTTCTTTTTTATAGTCTTTGAGATAAACAAGTAACTTTTTCAATTTCTTTCTTCCTTTTCTAGTCCAGATATGCGTCATATTTTTCGTTGGTGTCATTCAGGAATGTAACTGCTACGATACCGGGACCTGTATGAGCACCGATCGCACAGCCAATCTGGGCTTCCAGGATACCCTTTACATGATAACGCTCCCGTAGCTGCTCCTCTATGAAATCAGCAGACTCTCTGTCTCTTCCATAGACAACGCCCACCATCTGGTTCTCCAGATCCTTACCCTTTTCACCAACCATATCAAGGATCCTCTTCTGGGCTTTCTTCCAGCCACGGACCTTTTCTACAGCGCTCAGGGAACCATTTTCATCCACAATGATGATCGGCTTGATATCTAACACAGTTCCTGCAAGAAAAGAGGTTCTGCTAAGTCTCCCTCCCTTGAACAGATAGTCAAGCTGCATCACCGTTATTGCGTGCTCCATATGCTCACAGAAGAAATGTGCCGCCTCAATGATCAGTTCCTTCGGCGTCCCGTTTTTCTGCATCTGCAGAAGCTTTGTCACAACCAGTCCATAACCTACAGAAGCGCACTTGGAATCAATGATCGTCAGTTTGAAGTCCGGGTATTCTTCCTTTACTTCATCATACGCAAGATTAGCCGCATTAAAGGTTCCTGCGATTCCTGTGGAAAAGCAGATATACAATACTTCATCCCCCCGCTCTGCGTAGGGCAGGAAATGTTCATGGAACATATACTGGTTGATATGATAGGTCTTGATATCTTTACCGGAGGCCTGGATCTGATAAAATTCCTCCGGGAAAATGGTCTTGCCATCAAAATAATCGGTTCCTTCAATGGTAACCGGTGTAGGCATCACATATAAGTTGTACTTTGAAATGACACTTTCCGGGATATCGGAAGCTGAGTCTGTAATAATCTGAAAAGCCATATTTTTTCTCCTTTTGGCATGCTATATATGCAATTATAGCAAATATCCTGTCGCCGCACTACTTATTTTTTTCTTAACACCATAAAACCGTAGCATCACAAAGCATCCCCTGCCTGTACAGCTCACAGTTCTTTATGAAACCACCTTATGATCTGTCAGGAAAAAAGTAAATTCGCCACTGTCCAGAAGCTGTTCCCGGTCATTCAGGATCCGTACTTCATAAACTGCCAGATGCTTTCCCATCCGCAGCTTCCTGGCCTGACATACCACATAAGACAGGTGATCTGCCGGCAGCATGAAATTCAGGGATCCATTGACTGTGGTCGCAAAATATCCGCTCATACATGCCCCGAGTCCTGCCGTGATATCACAGAGGGAATACAGACAGCCTCCATGGAACATTCCGTAGGGATTGGCAAGTTCTTTCTTATAAGGCATTTTCGTACAGACATAATCTGCAGAAAGGCTTTCCACCTCAATACCCAGGTGCTGCATATAGGCATTCTGCTGCACCACTTCTCTCATTGCCTGTTCCAGTTCAGTCATCTTCTGTCTCCTTTATACTGCATAGCCTTCCAAACATCCGGATCGCTGCCGAAAGGATCCTGTCATTAAAATCATATTCTGTCGTATGGATCGCCGGATAATTCTCTCCGTTTCCTGTGAAAAAGAGTGCTCCCGGACATTCCTTCTGAAAATATCCAAAGTCCTCCGAGGAACGGACCGGTTCTTCCATCCAGATCACAGGAAAGCCAAGTGATTCTGCCGCCCTTACCACATCTTCTGCGGCTTCCCTGTCATTAACCGTTTCCGGAAAGACGTCACTTTCTGTCACAGTCAGGGTAAGGCCATACTTCCCTGCCAGCTCCTCAGCCTTTTCCTTTAAGATTGTTTCCATTTTATCGCAGTCTTCTTCATAAAAGCTGCGGATCGTCATGGAAATTTCTCCATCCCCTGCCGCAATGCCAAAATTCTTTGCACCGCTTCTTACGTGCACGATGGTAGAAAGTACCTTTCCCCGGTAATCTCTGTGAAGAAGCTCCTTTTCATGGAACAGCACAAGCTCTGCCAGTGCCTGTGAAGGATTCCTTCCATCCTCCGGTCTGCTGGCATGCGCATTCTTTCCCTGCAGGAAAAAGGTAATGCCTCTGGAAGCACAGTGCATGACACCCTCACGGATCACAATACTTCCTTCCGGGAATCCGCTCCAGTTATGAAACGCATAGATCCTGTCCATCTTTATTTTTTTCAGAAGCCCGGCGCATTCCGCTGCACCTGCCCCGATCTCTTCCGCATGCTGGAAGATCAGATACACTTCATTGTCACAGCCATATCTTTCAAGGAGAAGCGCCAGTCCGCAGAGGGCACTGGCATGTCCGTCATGACCGCATCTGTGGGATACACCAGGATTTTCTGATGCGTAGGGAAGTACCGGCTCCTCCGGGATCGGCAGGGCATCAAAATCTGCCCGGAAGGCGATTCTCCTTTTTACCGTTCCGTTCTCTGCTCTTCCACTTTCTGCCGCATTTCCCTTCCCCATCACTCCATTCCCAACAGTTCCATTTCCTGCCGTTTCCTTCCCCGGATAAACAGCATAAAACCATCTGCCCTGATCGCAGATGGTAAGTGAGGTTTCCCTTTTCAGGAAATCCATGAGTCTCTGTTTTGTTTCTTTTTCCTGTAATGATAATTCCGGATGACGGTGCAGCTCATGCCGAAGTGCCACTGTCTTTTCCAGGATCATTTCCATGTCCTTATTCATTCTTCCAAACCCTTATTCATCCTTCAGGAGTGCCTGATAGATTTCTCTCTTGCCTACGCCTCTGTCTGCTGCCACCTTTTTCATGGCACTCTTTCTGTCTATGCCCTGTTCTTCATAAAAAGCCATATGCTCTTCAATACTCATGGCTTCCCAGCTTTTCTGCTGTTCTTCCTCGATCTCCCTGCGGCTCTTTCCCTCGATCACAAGGACATATTCCCCTTTGGGTTCATTTTCTTCATAATAGGATACCGCACTCTCAAGGGACGTTGGCATGACCGTTTCAAACTTCTTGGTCAGCTCCCGGCAAAGGGTGATCCGGCGCTCCCCCAGTGTATCCAGAAGCTCAGACAACGTCCGTTTCAGATGATGGGGCGCTTCATACAGGATCATGGTCCGTGTCTCTCTGGCAAGCTCCTCCAGCACAAAGGCCTTTTCCTTTTTATCTGCAGGCAGAAAGCCCTCAAAGCAGAAACGTCTTGTAGGGAGCCCGGACAGGGTCAGCGCTGTGATGCAGGCACAGCATCCGGGAAGGGATGTCACCGGCACGCCTGCTTTCTGGCACTCTGCCACAAGCACTTCACCGGGATCTGAGATCGCCGGTGTCCCTGCATCTGTGATCAGAGCAATATTTTTGCCCGTAAGAAGCTGCTCTACCAGATAATGGGCCTTTTCTATTTTATTGTATTCATGGTAACTGGTCATTGGAGTCCTGATCTCAAAATGGTTCAGCAGCCGGATACTGTTTCTGGTATCCTCTGCTGCGATCAGATCCACTTCCTTTAATGTCGACAGCACCCGTTCTGTCATATCCTGCAGATTTCCGATGGGTGTTGCACACAAATACAGGGTTCCGCTCATGCTCCTTCTCCTTAATATCCGTAAACTGTGTAGATCTCCTCCGTGTAAACCCCTGGCTTTTCATAGACGATCAGCGGCTTTTCCACGGTCAGCCTTGCCCTGCCGCCACGGTTTGCCTCGATCAGCACCATATTGGGTTCCTTGTCTGCAAAGGGATACACCAGCTTCATCCGTTTGGGCTCCAGCTTGTACTTCCGCAGCAGCACCATGATGTCCACCAGCCGGAAAGGCCTGTGCACCAGATAAAAATTGCCGCCGCTCTTAAGAAGCCCTGCTGCCTGCGAGATCACATCCTCCAGATTGCAGAGCAGCTCATGTCTCGCAATCGCCTTTGGCTCACCCGGATTGGTCAGCCCGTGATGCTCTGTCATATAAGGCGGATTACAGGTCACAACATCAAAGGAAGCAGCGCCGAAAAGGCCCACTGCTTCTTTCAAATCCCCGGTTACGATTGTAATCTTGTCGGTAAGACCATTGAGCTGTACGCTGCGTCTTGCCATGTCCGCACTTTCTTCCTGGATCTCAAGTCCGGTCAGATGGGCTGCCTTTGTCTTGGCCTCCATCAGGATCGGTATGATCCCCGTTCCGGTGCCAAGATCGATCACCTTCGCTCCCTCTCTGGCACGGGCAAAGCCGGAAAGCAGAACCGCATCCATTCCAAAACAGAACCGGCCCGGATCCTGGATGATTTTATAGCCGTTTCTCTGCAGATCATCCACTCTCTCGTTTTCCTTCAAAAGCCCATCAGTTGTCATCAAGCTTTGATTTTCCTTCCTGTTTCTCCAGCTTCTCCAGTGTCTTCAGTTCTTCATCCTGCACATCCACCTTATTGCTTCTGCGCTTTCTCTTAAACCGTAACTGTTCTACCTTATATTCCTGGATTTCCTTCTCGTCACCCACATCTACGATCACCTTGACAAGCTGACGCAGCACATTGACACTTGCCACTTCACCCTTGAGACCGTCATCTGTAGTCACATGATCGCCTACATTTGGAAGTCTACGGTTCAGTTCCTCATAGGTTTCCTCTTCATGCTTCAGGCAGCACATCAGTCTGCCGCATACACCGGAAATCTTGGTAGGATTTAAAGAAAGGTTCTGTTCCTTGGCCATCTTAATGGAAACCGGAACAAACTCTGACAGGTGCGCATGACAGCACAGCTCCCTGCCGCAGATACCGATTCCGCCAAGGATCTTGGTCTCATCCCTGACACCGATCTGGCGAAGCTCGATCCTTGTCTTGAAAACAGATGCCAGATCCTTAACAAGCTCTCTGAAATCGATTCTTCCGTCAGCAGTAAAGTAAAAAAGTACTTTATTATTGTCAAAGGTGTACTCTGCATCGATCAGCTTCATTTCAAGGCCGTGCTTTTTGATCTTCTCAAGGCAGATCTTAAAGGCCTCTTTTTCTTTGAGTTTATTACCGGCTTCCTGCTCATCATCCCGCTCTGTGGCGATACGCAGTACCGGCTTCAAAGGCTGTACTACCTTGTCATCATCTACTTCCCTGGGATTTCCTACTACAGTTCCGTATTCGATCCCCCTTGCAGTTTCTACGATCACATGATCGTTTCTTTTAACAGACAGCTTGCCGGGATCAAAAAAGTAGATCTTGCCCGCTGTCCGGAATCTTACACCGATTACTTTTGTCATAAATCTATCAACCTCACTAATTCTCTTTGATGGTAAGCAGCAAAAGCTCCATGGTCAGATCAAAGTTCACATTGGCATTCAGTCTCTGCTTGGACTTTTCCAGTTCATCTATGATCGTCTCAATCCCTTCGTAGGTGCTTGTGTCTGCTACCTTTCTAATATACTGTATCTCTTCCCGGAAAATCAAGTGATTTGCATCATGGGTGGCTTTAAAGAGCAGCACATCACGATACCAGATGGACAGAATGTCCAGGTAGTCATTGATATCCAGCTTGTACTCCGTGATCTTTTTGATGGCAGCCACGATCTCATGGATCTCCATATCCCGGATGTTCCGGAGCAGGGAAACTGCCTCTTCCTTCACCTTGTCAAATTCCTCACTGGAAGCAAGCATCTTTGCTTTCCCCACATTACCTCTGGCAAAGGCAACACAGATATCTGCCTTATAGTCCGGGATCTGCATGGTCTTCATCAGATAATCCTTGATCTGTGCATCCCTGACAGGCTTCATATTCAATTGTACACATCTGCTTAAGATCGTGGGAAGAAGTGCGTTTACATTGCTGGTGAGAAGCAGGATCACTCCATATTCCGGCGGCTCCTCCAGTGTTTTCAGCAGGGCATTCTGCGCCTGTACTGTCATCTTTTCTGCTTCATTGACAATATAGATCTTCCATTTGCTGCTGTAGGGCTTGATCGCCATATCCCCGTTGATCTGGGTACGGATATCCTCTACACTGATCACATTGGGTTTCTCATGGGTCAGGAAAATAATATCCGGATGATTGCCGCTCTCTGCCTGCACACAGGAATGACATTCCCCACAGGGGTCTGCCCCCTGTCTGTTTTCACACTGCAGCGCCTGTGCAAAAATTTTGGCAATAAATTCCTTACCGGAGCTTCTCTCTCCGTTAATCAGATAAGCATGGGATATTTTCCCGAGCTTTATCGCATTTTCCAGATGATCCCTCAGCTGCTCCTGTCCTACAATATCCTCAAATCTTCTCATAGCCTGTCCCCCTACGTCAGTATATCAAGCAAAAGACCTCTGATCTCTCCGATCTTGGAAAGGATCGCCAGATGATCCTGTTCTTCCTTCATCAGCTCCTGTGCCAGCTCATCCAGATTTTCGTCTACCAGCCGGATAATGCCATATACTCTGTGCCGGCCCTTTCTGTCAAGGAAGTTCTCCCTGCTGAAGGAATGGGATCTGTTGATGATCTCATTCATAAAATCCTTGATCAGGCCCCGGTACTTCTTCATATCCCGGATGTCTCTCTTCTTGGCAAGCTTGTTTCCCTGCATGGTGATCTCTTCCATCAATGTAGTCAGCCTTGCCTGCAGTTCCTTCTCCTCGATATGGCTTACAAGGGTGAAGCGGAAGGCATCATCAGTCTCCTGCACTCTCTGCGGTGCTTCCGGTTTTGCAACCTGACTGACCTGATTGACTTTTATGTCCATTCTGCTTCCTCCCTTCTTCTCATCAAAGCTCTGTGATCTCCTGATTTTTCTGCCTTATGCTTCTTCTCTTTTTCCTGCTTCGGAAATATATTTCTCTATCTGTGCAAGGCACTGCTCCAGATTTTCATTGGAAAACCGCTTCGTAACCCCGGCTTCCCTGATCTTTTCCTCAGAAAAATCCTCTGCATCTGCCAGATACCTCCGGCACAGTTCCTCATACTTCGGTGTTTCCTGTCTCCGCTCCCTGTCAAGCGCCCTCTGCAGCCTGACACCGTCATCCACTTCAAGAAGGACTGGTATCACCTTTTCCTTCCCGAAATATTCTGCTGTTTTTATGTAGGCTTCCAGTGTCCCTATGATCAGATAGTTTTCATTCCTAAGGTCAATGTGACCATCATCTACCGTAAAATAACGCCACAGACCATAACAGGTATGATAGGCTCTTGACTCTACCACCCTGCCCTCATTCTGAAGCTTTAAAAACCCTGCCTCATCTGTAAAAAAGTATTCTCTTCCCTCTTTTTCACCGGCACGCATGGGTCTTGTCGTATACGGAACTATTTTCTTAAGCTGCAGGGAGCTGCTTTTTAGCAGCTCCCTGTAGATGGTATCTTTTCCAGTAGAGCTTTTCCCCATTAAGTATACCATTTTTCCCATGTAAATTAAACCTCTACGACACGTATCATATTTGTTCTTCCTGATACACCAAGCGGCACGCCTGCGGTTAATACGACCTTATCACCTTTTTTGATATATCCTTCCTTCTCTGCAGCACGGACAGCCTCATCAAACAGATCCTCTGCTGTACTCTCTCTTGCGATCCAGACCGGTGTAACACCCCATGCCAGATTCAACTGTCTGCAGGTTCTCGGACTTACTGAGCAGGCAATGATCGGGCAGGAAGGCTTATATCTTGCGATCATACCGGCTGTAAATCCGGAAATGGTTACGGTGATGATCGCTGCTGCCTTCAGATCCATGGCTGTGGTACAGGTTGCATGGGAAATCGCTGTTGTCGTATCAATATTGTCAACATCTTTTCTTCTCTTTAAACGGCCATCATAGTCAATATCCTGTTCCGTTCTTTCTGCGATCTTTGCCATGGTCTTTACCGCTTCTACCGGATAAAGCCCCGCTGCGCTTTCTCCGGAAAGCATGATCGCTGTCGTTCCGTCATAGATCGCATTGGCGATATCTGTAGTCTCAGCACGTGTCGGTCTTGGATTCTTGATCATGGACTCCAGCATCTGGGTTGCTGTAATAACATGCTTTCCAAGTGCTTCTGCCTTCTTGATCATCTGCTTCTGGACGATTGGCACTTCCTCCATGGGAATCTCTACGCCCATATCGCCTCTTGCCACCATGATACCATCTGCTGCCTCCAGGATCTCATCCAGATTACGGATACCCTGCATATTCTCGATCTTTGCAATGATCTTCATATGACTTCCATGCTCTTCAATGATCTTGCGGACTTCCAGAATATCTTCCTTACATCTGACAAAGGATGCTGCCAGGAAATCAAAGTCCATGTCACAGCCAAACATGATATCACTGCGGTCCACATCACTGATATAAGGCATGGAAAGAGCTGCCCCCGGTACATTGACACCCTTGTGATTGGAAATGGGACCACCGTTCACTACACTGCAGATGATATCTGTCTCATTGATCTCATCTACCACCATCTCGATCAGACCATCATCGATCAGGATCGTTGTCCCCACGTTAATATCATCCTTCAGTCCCTTATAGGTGATGGTTACTTTTTCATTATTTCCAAGGATCTCTTCTGTAGTCAGTATAAACTTCTGACCGGATACGAGTTCTGTCCTTCCTCCCTCAATATCCTTCAGACGGATCTCCGGTCCCTTGGTATCAAGAAGAGTGGCAACTGGCAGCTTTAATTCGCTGCTGACCTTGATCACACGGTCAAATTTTGCCTTATGCTCCTCATGACTTCCATGGGAAAAATTAAATCTGGCAACATTCATGCCTGCCAGCATCAGCTCTCTTAATCTCTCCTCGCTCTCACTTGCGGGTCCGATCGTACAGATAATTTTGGTTTTTCTCATTTTAACTCCTCCTGCTTTCTTCTTTTACACAACGGATCTTATAATGATTCCCGTCATTTTCCATGTCTTTTTGATGGGTGATCCCCTGCAGGTCAAAGCCCTGCTTTAAGTACTCCCTGATCATGCAGATCAGAGTTTTATCTATTTCCTCACCGGGTACCAGTACAGGAATCCCCGGTGGATATAGCATCAGAAAATCGGCACTGCACCTGCCTGCTGCCGCTTCCAGTCTCACACTTTCCGTTTCTGCCCGGAAAGCTTTCTCCATGTCACAGATCTGCCGTGGTCTGTACTGCTGGTAAAATATGTCCGGCGCAGGCTCCTGCCAGCCCGCTTCTTCACATCCCACTGCTGCATCTGGCCTGCCTGCCTGCTTCTGCTGGTCAATTTCATGATCAATCTCCCACAGGGCATCTGCCAGCCGTTCAAACCCTTCCCTGTCATCCATCACAGACAGCAGAGCGATCACATAATCATACGAAGCCATTTCCAGTTCAAGATGATAATTCTTTCGAAGCTGTTCCATAAGGAAACTGCCGCTGCAGCCACAGCCCCTGACAGAGATCAGAAACCGGAAAGGCTCCTGCCTCCTGCAAAGCGCTTCATCCATCACCTGTCCGAACGCTTCTCCTTCCGCAGAATATTCTGTCATATCTGCAGGATAGATCCTGATATGCTTCAGATCCCTGCAGCGTTCTGAAAACTCCTGCCGATACTTCAGGATCCTTTCAAATGGTGCCTCCCCTTCCTTTTCCAGATAAGCCATGCAGGAATCGATCCCTGCCATCAGCAGATAAGAAGGGCTGCTTGTTTCATAAACAGCAAGATATTTCTGAACCAGTTCAGGATCTGCCAGTTTTCCATTCACATGAAGCAGTGCCGTCTGCGTTGGCGAAGGAAGCATCTTGTGTACACTGTGGATCACAAGATCAGCTCCCTCTGTCACAGCACTTTCCGGCAGCTTTCTGTGAAATCCAAAGTGTGCTCCATGAGCCTGGTCTACGATCACCGGAATTCCATAGCGGTGTGCCACTTCACAGATTCCTCTGATGTCAGACAGAATCCCGTCATAGGATGGTGATGTGACAAGAACGGCACAGACCATGGAAGGAAGTTCTTTTTCCGGGATCCTCTCCCTCTTCATCAGATCCTGCAGGCTTCTTTCCACCTGCTTTGCAGAAATACCACTGGAAATCCCATAATCTTCTATCAGTTCCGGGAAAAGATACTCCGGCTGCAGATGATTCAGCATGATTCCGTGATACACTGCCTTATGACAGTTTCTCGCCACCAGGATCATGCTGCCTCTCCCTGCCACGGCAGAAATCGCAGTAAGCAGGCCGCAGGTACTTCCATTTACCAGAAAATATGTCTTTTCGGAATGATACAGTTTTCCTGCTCTCTCCTGTGCCTCCTTCAGGATTCCTTCTGCGTGATGAAGGTTATCAAAGCCATCGATCTCTGTAATATCAAGAGGGTATACCCCGGATACCGGTGTTCCCATTTCTTTTCGTTTGTGTCCCGGCATATGGAAGGGATAAAAGTCACTTTCTCCGTAACGCTTCAGTTCCTCTGCCAGAAGCCTCATTTGGCAACTCCCACTCTGACCCTGGCCGGACTTTTCCGGATCTTCAAAGTTTCCAGGAGGGAACAGTATTTATCTGCCGCAGTGACAACCCAGGCTTCCCTGCAGAGCGGCGGTACTACCGTCAGTGGCCACATATGTTTCTTGATGATATCCTCTTCCCTTCTTGTCAGGTGATATTCCTTTCTGGCATTTTTAAGCGCAATACCAGGATGATAGAAGCCATGCAGCTTCTGGTAATTCTCTCTGTGCTTATCATGCCAGTCATACAGGAAATAATCATGAAGCAATGCTCCACGGATCAGATCCCGCTCCTTGCAGCCAAGGCCAAGTGCCTTGTTGATCTTTATACTCTGCTTTGCTACATCGAGGCAATGTCTGTGAACCGGCATGGTTCCATGCTGGATGTGATGTCTTGTCTTCTGAAAATTCTCAGAATGCAGAATATCGGAAGCATTTTCTTTGAGTAAGCGGTAAAATTCCCGTCTCTGCTCATACTGTTTCCTGTATTTCTCCATTCTTCTCTGGTGTCTTTCTTTTAAACTTTCCAACGCTGCTCTCCTTCTGTCTGAACGGTTGCCCATTACACCTAATTAGTTATTTTACCATAGATAACGGATGAAATGTGAAAAATGCTTCTATTCTGTAAAAAATTTAACATTCTTTTTACTTTCGATCACTCCGGTCACCTGTTTCCACTCTTTCTGTGTTTCCGGAAACATCTCCCTGATCGTTTCCTGATCTTCTTCTTTTCCCGCCTGTTCCAGTGCAGCAAACATTTCTCCAAGGGCGTCGGCACCAATCCCTTTCGCTTCCCCTTTCAGTGCATGGATAATGACAGTAAACTGCCTGAAATCCCTGACCTCTTCTAATTTTTTCTCCTGTTCTTCTCTCTGCCCCGCAAACAGATCCAGCAATCCATAATAAAATTTTCTGTCACTGTCCGCATACTTCAATCCTTTTTCCGTATCGATTCCTGCATTCCCAAGCACCTGCATATAGCCTGCAAAAAACAGTCCCTTCCTTATCACCTGATACAGTGATTCTGATGTAAAAGGTTTTGCCAGATAGTCAGAAAATCCTTCCCCCTGATACAGTTCTCTTGCTCCCTGTGTTGCATTTGCCGTCAGTGCGATCACCGGTGTTTTCTTATTTTTCCCATTTTCATCTGCCTTTATCCGGTGTATCGCTTCAATACCGTCCATCTCCGGCATCATGTGATCCAGGAAGATCAGATCATATGCATGCTCCCTGCAGCAGTTTATGGCTTCTTTTCCACCAGAAACCGTGGTAATATCCGCCTCTGTCTTCTTCATCAGTTGTCGGAATACCATCAGATTCTTTTCATTGTCATCCACAGCAAGGATCCGTATTCCCTGAAGTGCGATCTCTTCCTTCTGTCTTTGTCTGTTATTGCTCTCTGCTACCTTTTCCGGGTCTGCCTCAAGATACGGGATCCTTACAATGAACGTTGTGCCCTTTCCTATTTCACTGTACAGTTTTAATGTTCCATCCATTGCATCCACAAGCTGCATAACGATAGCCAGGCCAAGACCAAGGCCTTCTTTTCTGACATTCTGGGCACTCTTTCCTCTTTCAAAGGCTTCAAAGATTCTGCTCCTGTCAGCTTCTGCGATTCCCATTCCGGTATCCTTTACCACAAACTGCAGAAAAGCATTTTCTTCTTCATAAACCTTCTCTGCGGTCAGCGCAATAGTCCCCCTGTCTGTATACTGGGCAGCATTAGACAGAAGATTAATGAGGATCTGCAACAGCCTTCTCTCATCTCCCATCAGCCAGATACTGTCACTTCCGGGAATCCTGTTCTCAGACTGAAAATGCAGACCCTTTCCCTCTGCCTGGCGTCTTCCCACCATTTCAGCACGTGCAAACATTTCAGACAGATCATAGGGCTCTATGGAAAGTTCCTGATTTTCATTTTCGATCCTGGAAATGTCCAGAATCTCCTCTACCATGGAAACCATGGTATTTCCTGCTGTTTCCACCTCAAGTGCATAATCCCTGATCTGTTTATCCTTACTTTCCCGCAGGATCATCTCGCTCATGCCCATGATCGTATTCATAGGTGTCCGCAGCTCGTGACTCATCTTCATCATAAATCTGGTTTTTGACTCATTTGCCTCACGTAGCTGCTCCATTGTCTTTAAGTGCTCCGTCTGGTCAATAAACCAGAGCATACAGCCACCCTTTTCTCCGTTTTCGATAATATCCTCCGGCCGGATCTCAAAGGTCACATTCCCCCTCTTCAGGATATGGCTGCCCTCAAAAAGAGCATCCAGGATTTCCTTCTGACGATAAATCTGATCTCCCTCTTTAAGTCCCGGATAGATCATGTTCATTCTCTGATTGATATAAATAATGAT
>CACXDC010000024.1 GCA_902766365.1 uncultured Lachnospiraceae bacterium
AGCATCCTTTAAATGCTTTAACTGTACAAAGAACTGTTCTTCATTGATCTCAATGGGCTTTCCGATATGGATCAGCTTATTGGAAGTCTCCTTCATGCCCTCTTCTGCCATCAGAAGCTCTTCGTAGAGCTTCTCTCCCGGACGGAGGCCTGTAAATTCAATCTTGATATCTTCATCCACACGGTATCCGGACAGCCGGATCAGGTTCTTTGCCAGATCCAGGATTTTCACCGGTTTACCCATGTCAAGGACAAAGATCTCCCCGCCCTTTGCAAAGGCTCCTGCCTGCAGTACCAGGGAAACCGCCTCCGGGATCGTCATAAAGTAACGGATGATATTGGGGTCTGTTACCGTTACCGGGCCCCCTGCTGCGATCTGCTTCTTAAACAGCGGGATCACACTGCCGTTGCTGCCAAGGACATTTCCGAAACGGACCGCTACAAATTCCGTATCATAGTGGCGGTTAAAGGTCTGGATGATCATCTCACAGATCCTCTTGCTGGCTCCCATGATGTTCGTGGGATTGACTGCCTTGTCTGTGGAGATCATGACAAATCTTCTGACACCGTTCATGGCTGCTGCCTGTGCTGTTTTAAAGGTACCAAATACATTATTCTTAATGGCCTCGTTAGGGCTTGTCTCCATCAGAGGCACATGCTTATGGGCTGCTGCATGATATACGATCTCCGGCTTGTAGTGCTCGAAGATCCAGTTGATCCGGTTGGTATTGCGCACAGAGGCGATAAGTACCACCAGATTTAAATCCGGATAGGTACTGAGAAGCTCCTGCTGGATATCATAGGCGCTGTTCTCATAGATATCCACAATGATCAGCATGGAAGGCTTATGGCTTGCGATCTGTCTGCAGATCTCACTGCCGATCGAACCGCCGCCTCCGGTAACAAGGATCCTCTTTCCCTGCACATAACCAAGGATCGAGTTCAGATCTACTTCAATGGGATCTCTTCCAAGCAGATCCTCTACCTCTACATCCCGCAGCTTGCTGACACTGACTTCCCCGTTTACCAGCTGGTACATACCCGGCAGGGAACGCAGCTTACAGTTCGTCTCCTTACAGATATCCAGGATCTCAGAAAGCTCTTTCCGGGAAATGGAAGGCATGGCTACGATGATCTCATCAATATTGTAAATGTCGGCACATTCCATGATCTTGTCCCGGCCGCCAACAACCTTGATGCCCTGGATAAACCGGCCCCATTTCCCCTTGTCATCATCAATGATGCAGCGGATGACCATGGTGGAAAAATTGCTGTTTACAATCTCCTTGATGATGGCATTTCCGGCTTCTCCGGCGCCGATCACCATAACGGCAATACTGTTGTTCTTATTCTGCTGCTTATGTTTCATGCTCCGGAAGAACCGGTAGGAAAACCGGCTTGCGAAGATAAAGCTGATCAGCAGGAACATATACAGGAAATAATAGCTGGAGGGAACCGCCTGTTCTCCCTTTACCTTGAAAAACTGGATACCGATACTGTAACAGATGGTAGAAAGCACACTGGCGATCACCAGGTTCTGCAGTTCCGTTTCCCCCGCAAACACCCACATACTGGAATACATCCGGAAGAGATACAGGATCAGGATCGTGATCAATACATTCAGTGGCAGGAACCGGTTGACCGGCGCCAGGAAATGTCCCGGGATTTCTGTCAGTTCAAAGTTATACCGGATCAGGATCGCCAGATAGCTGCAGGCAATGACACTGATGATATCATAGAGTAACAGAAAGGTTCTTCTATATAATTTTTTGACGTTAAAAACTTTTTTATCCTTTTTCATATCTTTTTCACGATGGACCTTCACTTCTGATTATTTGGCAGCCTGCTTTTCCATGAAGAAAAGGGGCGTGATAACCAGCATCAGCAGATATCCACAGGGATTGGACAGATGATAGATCCACTCCACAATACCCGCTACTGCTACTGCCACTGTGATCACTGCAGGCAGCGCCGCATAGGTGATCGCCTTCTTCTGTTTTCCATAGTAGATCAGGGAAGTCACAAAGGTAACTGCCCCAACCAGGACAAACACGATACCCACAGGAATGCCATGATCATAGGCTACCTGCAGATAAATATCATGGGCATGGGTCGCAATCTCGCCGTCCTTAAGCACGGCTCCCATTTCCTCATGTCCTGTCATATTGAGCTGCTCTATATAGGAACGGTAGATATCCACTCTGCCGTTGGTATAATCATTATCTTCCGGAATATCCACCGGATTTCCGTTTTCATCCAGTTCCCCTGCACTGGCAAGCAGAAGCTCGCTGTCCTTTGCCGGGTAAAGATCATCTGCAGACGGCACATAATCCAGCGATGCTACCTGCTTCTGATGGGTTCTCTGATATTCTTTGATCTCCCCGTATACATCAAAGGTTCCCTCCGGGATACCGAAGATCTTTTCGCAGAAAACATCGATAAAACGGCCCACTCTCATGAAATTCTTGGAATCCGCATGGCGTCCCCTCATAACATCCTCCGGACAGTACATGGAATACTCGATCTCATACAGATAGGGTTCACTGACAAGCGCCGGGATATTCCTCTGCAGGGTAAAGGTTACAGGCAGAAGCACGATCACGGAAAGAACTAACAGTCCAAGGTTTTTCATCGTATTGAGAAGTCTTGTTTTTCCTTTTCCTGCTGCGATCAGGATCAGGGCAAAGAGTACCGTAGCTCCCACGGCAAAGTAAGCAGTTCTTGCCATGGTAAATATCATATAAGAAGAAACTACCCCGAAAAAGCTAAGCTCCTTCCAGATATCTCTCAGTTTTCTTGTTCTGGTCAGTTTGGTCAGAAGCAGTACCACTGCCACGCACTCTATCATGGTCAGATAGGTTGCTGTGATTGTAACCGTATGGAAAATATGGGTATACCTCGCATTCCGGAAGGTCACATAAGGTCTGTGCAGCAGGCAGTAACCTGTCGCCAGCGTAAACTGCAGGACTGCGCCACGCAGTACATTGGTCAGGAAGCGTTCCTTATGCTCCCACATACCATAATTCAGATACAGCAGTGTAAAGGCAACTGCCATGGCAACTGTCCACCATCTGCCATTCCTGAAAATAATGATCAGGGCAAAGAAAACAAGAAGCAGGGCACTGTACCATACATTTGGCTTTGCCAGCTTCTTCTGGCAGAGTGCGATCACCGTCCGGATCACGATAAATCCAAGCAGAATGGCGATCCATACCGTATACTTCAGTACCTGTCTGTTCAGGTCATCCATATCCTCTGTCAGATGTGCCTGATAGTAAGAATGGCCTGCAATCCCTGCTGCCACCAGATAGATCAGGTTATATACCCGGAAAATATCCTTCAGCCTGAACATGGCGATCACAGAAAGGGCAAACCAGATCATTTCCTTCCGCTCTGCCACAGCATGGTGGATATCATAAAGACCACTCATGTATTCACAGCAGGCTGCCAGCGCCCCTGCAATACAGATGGACTGGAACAGATCTCCTGCATGATTCTTCAGATAGTCTGCCGTGATCACAGGACTCTGTCCTTCTCTGCTGTGGTTGATCCCATAGAACAGGATCGCTGAAAGGAAAAGAATACTGATCACAAATACCGTATTGTCCAGCGTATAGTGACCAAAGGTGCCCCGGAACGTTGCGATCAATGCTGCAAGCGTTCCTACTGCCACCAGAGGGTTCATCACTGTCTTAAAGGCCTTTTCCACGGTGATCAGTCTGTCCTCCCGGTTCCGGTAAATTCCCCTTACCAGAAACAGAAGAAGTGCTGCCACTGCAATGATCGCTGCGCCACAGATCAGCATTCCTGTCTTGCGGAGCGGCATCCCATAATCATAATCCGCTACAAGACTCATGCCATCCATAGATGCATCCTGATAATACAGCTCTCCGAGGAACGGCATATCCGTCATGGCTACCGGTACAGACATCACCTGGATCTGTGACTGATCTCCCTGTACAATGATATAGTAAAGCGCATTGACCTCCATATCCACATCGATCTCCACCTCCTGATATCCGGGAAGTGCAGCTTCGTCAATATCCACTTTTTCCTCGCAGACCTGCTGCCAGTCCTTATCAAGGATCCTGACATAAAAATCACTGCCCTGTGCATCTGCACCCAGATAGAGACGCAGGGTATTCATATGGTCATACTGGGCGGCAATGGTCTGCATGACCATGCTCTCCTCATTCACGGTATAGGCCTGCATCTCTTCTGCAGCGGATCCTACAGAGGTAGTAACGGTTTCTTTAAAAATACGGAGCGGCCATATGGAAAGCAGCAGAATCGCTGCGATGATCACGATCACTGCCTGTATGGCTCTGCTCTGATATACTGTTTTGTTCATTTGTCCTCTTATCTGCAGCCGGAAGGCTGCCTTAAAATCATGGGTAGTATAACACAGATACCCCTATTTATCAAACCGGGCGGAAATCCCGGTATGGTCTGTCTTTCATTTTTCTGCCATCCCGATCTGCAGTCAGCCAGTAACCCTGCTGTTTCTCATTTTCCTGTTATTTCAGTTTCCGGTTTTCTGCACATTTCATGCAAAAGCACTGGCAGCAGCACCCACAGAAAGACTACATATCTGACAAGATACGTCGGACCAAGGAGTACCGTCAGGAAAAGCAGTCCCGGGAACAGGAATGGCCACAGCTTCCTGTACTGTCCTGTATACCAGAAAAAGCAAAGTCCAAAGACCCACACAAAAAACAGCGCACCCGGTGATAAAACCAGCGATAACAGCGGAATCTCCTGTGCTTTTTCATCAAGGGAAAGGAAACGGTAAATCCTGTCGATCACAGGGATCAGGCTTTTTCTCTCTCCCGGCTCCTCTACTTCATAACCAAAATAGGAGCTGTCTTCATAAGTAAACGTAAACACGGTATTTCCTTTATATACATCAATGACTGCCCCCGGATACCAGAATCCGTAGGACGTCATAAACCAGGCATTGAGATACCCGAAAGGATGCTCCCTGAAAAGTTCAGCCCAGAGCTTTCTGTACTTTCCCTTATCAGCTTCATAGGCTCCATTGTTAAAGTCTGCCTTGACCGGATCAGAAACCTTGGGATTATAATGTTTCAGTGTCTCCTCCGGAAGGATCTCAAACAGGGTTTCCTTCTGCTGTTCTGTCAGGGTATCCCCTTCCATGCTGTACACTCTGGCCATCTGCTGGATCGGAACTGTCAGGATCTCCTGATTTTCGCTGTCATCCGCATGCAGCACAAAGGCAAATCCTTTATTGACCACAAGAAAAACGATCATGGCACCTGCACATAACAGCAGCATTTTCTTTCTGTAAGGTCTCCATTCGGCCTTAAGGAAAAGCAGTGCCAGCAGCACCACAAATACAAGGAAAGCATAAAAGCCATTGTTCCGCAGGAGCATCATCAGGCAGCTGGAAAGAAACAGGCATATGCAGTGCCCCTTCTTCTGAAAAAATCCTGCCGGATCCCGGAAAAAGGCAAGCAGCATCAGTACCATCAAAAGCACCATGCCGGTAAATAACCCGTCCTTGGCAGAACAGAGAGAAAACATGACAATCGTGGGAAACACACCAAAATATACCAGTAATGAAATACGTCCTCTTTTTCCCAGGCCTTCTGTCTCAAGCTTCCAGATCCCGTATCCGAAGATCAGGGACAAAGCCGCCATCTGCAGCAGCGTGTAGCAGGCAATTCCTGCATTGTAAGAACCGGTCAGCTTATGGATAAGCTGTACTGTTCCCCCCATCAGGAGCACATGAAACAGCGGATGATGCGTGGAAAAGCTGCGGGTGATGACCTGCATCAGTTCATCCTGTGCATCATATACGAAAAATCCCGGGTATATGCCAAGGAATACGATCAGATAGCAGAGGAAAATAATACCTGCATATAAAAATACCGTGTGACCTGCCGGGATCTGCTTTCCCGCCGGATTTTCCCCTGACTGCAGGCTGCATTCACCGGCTGGCCCCTGTGGCTGCTTTTCTTCCCGTCCCTGATTCTTCTGCAGCAAGCTCTTCTGAAGCTGCTTCATAATCACTGTCAGCACCGCCGAAAGCAGTATCCCAAGGATCAGGATCATAAGCCAGGTCTTTGCTTCCAGATAAGCTATGCTGCCATCTTTTTCAAGACTGTATCCAAAGACAAGGCAGACTGCATACACAAATCCCAGCATAACAGGGCTCCCTTTTTTCAGTCCGGTGCTCTTTCCGGCACTCATTCTGATACCGTTTCTGCCGGACTTTCCGAAGGTGCCTTTGGATTCTCCGGTATCTCTTTCGTGATTTCCGGATTTGTCTCTCTCATTTCTCCCTGGTGCTCCTGTGCTTCGTTCTGCATTTTCTTTCGGTGCTCCGGTTCTTTCTCCGGCGTTTTGACCATATCCTTCCCGGATTTCACCAGCTTCTTCTTTGACTGCGATTTCTTTTTCTTTTTGCATTTTACTTCTTTTCCTACGACTTCACGGATCACAAACTGGGGAGAACTGTTCATGGAAATATAAACTCTTCCCATATATTCGCCTACAAGCCCGAGCATAAGCATCAGCATGCCACCCATAAATACGATCACCGACATCAGTGCGCTGAAGCCGGTCACCAGTCCGGGGGGCTGGATAAATATCTTCTTGATGATCGTGTAGATACCATACAGGAATCCACAGACTGCACAAACCACGCCGGCTGCAGTGGCGATCCTGAGAGGCTTTACACTGAATGCCGTAAACCCGTTAAACCAGAGAGCCAGAAGCTTTTTCATCGTATAGCCGGATTCTCCTGCCTGTCTGTCTCTGTGGTTCACATCCACATTTACGATATTCTTCGTTGTCCGGAGCACAAGTCCGATCACATACGGATAGGAATTTTCATAATGCAGCATCTCTTCCACAACAAACTTCCTTGCTGCGAAATAGCTGGACACATACAGATCCTTCGGCTTTCCAAGCATAACTCTTGTCATAAGTTCATTGACCCTGCTGCCGAAGTTCCGGAATCCGGAGTGATGTTTATGTGCGTATCTGGCATAGGCTACATCTGCGCCCTCTTCGATCGCACGGATCAGCCTGTCTGCTTCGCAGGCCGGTGTCTGTCCATCATCATCCAGGCAGATCACGATATCACCGCTGACATGGTGAAATCCTGCCATCAGTGCCGCATGCTGCCCGAAATTCCTGGCCAGGTTGATTCCGGTGATTCTTTTATTCTCCCTGCATAACCGTCTGATCGTTTCAAAGGTATCATCCGGGGAACAGTCATTGATCAGTACGATCTCATGCCTGTAATCCGGAAGCTTCTGCATCGTTTCTTCGATCTCCGCCACAACACCCGGCAATGTCTCAGACGAGCGGTAGCAGGGAATCACAAAACTGATTTTTTTCATGCCATATGCCTTTCTTATTTGTACTGTTTCTATATCTGATATTCCAGTTTGTGCACCTATTCTCACTGGAAGTTCTTTTCTTCGGAATTTCGTCTTGTCCGGCTTTATCCTATTCAGGGCCTCATCCCATCCAGGCTTTCATCAGGCTCCATGATCCCGTCTGTCTTCACAGGATTCAGGATGCCCATGAAGATCACATCCCGGTATCCGTCCGGCAGAAGGACATCCTCCTTAAAGTACCCTTCCTGCACAAAGCCGGCCTTTTCATAGCTTTTTCTGGCCCGCTCATTTCCGGCAAGCACCCGCAGATACAGCTTGTGGAGGTGAAGCTCCTCAAATGCGTACCGGATCATCAGCTCTGCTGCCTCTGATCCGTATCCTTTCGACAGCGCTTCCTCTTCACCGATAAAAATGCCATATTCTGCCTTATTGTGGACCCTGTCAATATCCCGGAGGTATACACTGCCAACCGGCTTTTTCTCCATGGTACAGATGATAAACTGTATGACCCTACCGGTATCCACCATGGTTTCTGTCCACTGCTTATGTCCTTCTGCAGTAAAAGGCTTCTGATAAATAAAATTTTTCCTTACAAATGCTTCATTCCGCCATCTGACGATATTTTCTGTATCTTCTTCTGTCATCGGACGAAGCAGGATCTTTTTTCCTCTGATCCACGCTGTCATACTACTGCCTTTCCTTGTTGCTGCAGATTATTTTATCTTTACGGTTCCTTCTGTTTCTTCCTGCAGGCTGTAGATCTCAAAGCCTGCCACTTCCTTTTCCAGTGTCAACGTGATCTCTTTTCCATGATCCATGTAATACCGGATCAGCCACAGGGTATCGGCACCCTTTTCCTGCACATAATACACATGATCCTGTGCCAGCAATGCCTCTTCCATATTGTCGATCCCGAAGGCCGCAAGCTTCTTTCTCTGAAGAGGGCTCTTGCAGGCCCAGCCGCCCATAATATCATAGTTGGCAAGGGAATTATCTACATCCACAAACATTTTTTCCGTATATCCTACAGAGGAATATACATCTATAAAATAGAAATCATCTGATTGCTGTCTGAAATACTGATACAGCTCCTGATAAGGCTGGTTCCGCTCTGCCTTTTCAGCTGTGTCAAGATCCAGGTTCCTTATGGTAAAAGGAAGCGCTGCCACGCTGCAAAGAAGCACGGCTGTCAGGAAGATGATAGCTGTCACACTGCTTATTCTGCTGTTTCTGATCACTGCAGCCGTCTGGCCTGTTCCGGCGTTTTCCTGCCTTCCGGCCTCTCCAGATGTTTCCGGCTTTCCGGCAGCTCCAACTGCTTCCTTTACCTTCATCCACAAAATAAGTCCAAAGGCAAACAGAATGCACAGCTCCATGAAGTACATGGAATGACTGATCCGCACCGGTACACGGTCACGCATGATCAGCCAGAGCCAGAGGGTCATCCGCACGGCAAAGAGAAATCCGATCCGGAGGGCCGCAAATCCGATCCTTGCCGGCATCCTTTTCTCCCTGTCCATCAGAGACAGTACAAACACTGCCACATAGGCGAGTATCACCATATAATTCCAGGGATAGTCGCTTTCATTATGGGATGGTCCATAACACATCCTGCGGTAATCACTTTTCAGGCTGTCCAGAAGATTCTGCAGAAAAGGACGCTCCACCTGTCGTATGGATGCCGCATAATCAGCTACCTTAAGAAGCAGCTTTTCATCAATCTCCTCATCCAGTCCAAAGTTATAATTATCGAGCAGCTCCCGCTCCATTTCCGTCAGTCCGATAGAATCATAAAATTCCTTATTCGCCTCATATTCCGGCAGGATCTGGAAATCATACAGCTCGGTTCTGTTATCAAAAAATTCATTAAACTTCTTCCATTCACTGCTGCCATAAGCAATGTTATGGGTACCCTGCCCGATCACGATGGAGAGCAGGATCAGTCCGATCACAGACAGATACTTGACCATATGCTCCCTGGTAAAGATCTTTTTCTCCATGGACCACTTGATCACACCCGCTGCGCAGATCAGTGGCAGGAGCAGCATCAGCATTTCTGAGCGGATCAGGAATGCCAGAAATACAAGCAGTACCGTTCCGATGTTCTTTCTGATAAAGGCCCCTGCCGGCAGGGTAATATCTGTTGTCAGGAACAGAAAGGCTGCCGCTGCCGCCAGCATACTGCAGGTAACAGTATACTGGGCGCATACCAGGTGAGGCATCAGAAAAGCAAAGGCAAAGAAAAGTTCTGTCAGAAACAGAAATCCTTTCAGAAGCCGGAGCTTCTTTTCTGAAGCTTCCATCTGCTCTGCCAGAACAAGGCTTCTGTGCACGATCAGTCCGATACTCAGGAAATGACAGAAACACAGAAATATTCCATACCAGGGGAGTGATCGTACCACCCGGTAAAACACACTGATCAGCGCACTGATCAGCCAGAGCATCTGGATATTATGACCTTCCGGATCTCCTGTATAAACGCCTGCCAGAATATCCTTCATCAGCACATCATCATTCAGATCAAAATAATAATCATAGCGGATGGCACTGACAAGCAGCAGGATCCCCAGGAAAAGCAGGGTCAGTATGCAGTTTTCCTTTTTCTTCAAAAAGCTTTTACATGCCATAGAATTCTTTTACTTTTCCTGCGATATAATCCACTTCTGTTTCCTTCAGCTGATAGAACATGGGAAGTCTGAGCAGTCTTTCACTCTCTTTTGTCGTATATCTGTCCTCTCCATGGAACCGTCCGAATTTCTGTCCGGCCGGTGCAGAATGGAGCGGGATATAATGGAATACAGTAAGCACATCATTTTTCTTCATGAAGTCAATGAGGGCTGTCCTTTCTTCCATATCCTTTGTCTTAATATAGAACATATGGCCATTGTGTACACAGTGCTCCGGTACAAAAGGCAGTTCGATCTTTCCTGCCTCTGCAAGAGGAGTCAGCAGACGGTAATACTGGTTCCATCTGTCAAGACGCACCTGATTGATCTCCTGTGCCATCTCAAACTGGGTGTACAGATAAGCGGCATTCATATCACTCGGCAGATAAGAAGAGCCAAAGCTCTGCCATCTGTATTTATCCACCTGTCCGCGGAAAAACTTGCTTCTGTCTGTTCCCTTTTCCCGCAGGATCTCTGCCTTTTCAATGTATGCTTCATCACGGATCAGAAGGGCACCGCCCTCTCCCATACTGTAATTCTTGGTTTCATGGAAGCTCAGCGCACCAAACTCGCCAAAGGTACCAAGAGGCTTCCCCTTATAGGTACTCATGATCCCCTGTGCGTCATCCTCTACCACCATCAGATGATGTCTGGTTGCGATATCCATAATGGCATCCATTTCACAGCCGACTCCGGCATAATGTACCGGTGCGATGACCTTTGTCTTTTCGGTGATTGCATCTTCGATCAGCGTTTCATCAATGTTCATGGTATCCGGACGGATATCCACAAATACGATCTTCGCTCCACGGAGAACAAAGGCATCTGCCGTAGACACAAAGGTATAGGACGGCATGATCACCTCGTCCCCTTCTTTGATATCGCAGAGCAGGGCTGCCATTTCCAGTGCATGGGTGCAGGAGGTGGTCAGAAGACACTTTTTCGTGCCTGTTGTCTCCTCCAGAAAGGCATTACACTTCTTGGTAAACTCGCCGTCTCCGCAGATATGCATGCTTTCCACTGCTTTTTTTACATTTTCTATTTCCCGTCCTGTGTAGGGCGGCACATTAAACCGGATCATCTTTCTCCTCCTTGTTTGCCGTATGTCATTATTTTTTACCAGTAAACCAGATAGCTTTCATTCTGAAACGAAAGCTGATAGCTGTATTCTTCCATGAAATCCCGGATAGCAGAAAGTTTCTCTCCCTCCTGTGCATCTGTAGCCAATATGACCAGCGGTGTGGGCTTATCTATATCGGTCAGATCAATCTTCATGCTGAGTGCATTCAGATCTGACTTCAGATCCTCATAGCTGCTGGTGTCAAGGTCCGGCCAGCTTGTCCGGATGGCGCATGGTCTATCCAGATAATAAGAAAGTCCGGGAATATTGCCATAAAGGATCAGTTCTTTTCCATCCAGTTCTTCATGGGACTGCAGATAAGCAAATAAACTCTCAAGGCTCTTTGCGTTTGCCTGACTGGTATACATGCCTGCAAGAACCGGGCTGTTCTCCACTTTCGCCGTTCTCCTGGTACCATCTTCACCGTCCAGGAACACATATCCGAAAAGCAGGCCGACGCTCTGCACAAAGAACATGAGCACAAGAGCTGCCAGCATCGCCTTTGCCGGGAAAAAAGGAACCCGTCCCGTGCTGTCCACAGCCGCTCTTCCCCATCTTACAAACCGGTATACCATCCAGAAGGTTACCGGAGCCACAAAGAAAAGATTATTTAATGCCGGCCATACATAATTATTGCTTCCAAGCGGTGTGATCAGGATCACGATCAGGGCAATGCTGCCGATCAGCATCCATTCATCATCGATCATACGGGTAAACAGCATCCAGACCGTCACCCCAAGGGAGATCAGCAGGAATACAACACCCCACTGCAGTCCGGATTCCTTCTGGTAATACCGGAAATTGAACATCCCCCATTTATACAGTACAAAAAACAGGAACACAATACAGATGCAGTAAATGATCTTCCGGATTGTCTGTCCTTTATCCTTCCACAGGATCAGGAAAGGAATGCCAGGCAGGATACAGAGCATGGGATAGATCATCCAGCGGATCCCTCTTCCGTAAGCTGACAGGATCGACAGCAGCATTTCAGAAAAGGTATAATCCGATGCACTTTCTGACATGCCAAACAGTCCACCGATCATTTCCCCGTAGGCGCCAAATCCGTACAGCAGACTGATGATCAGAAACATCACTGCCTGTGCAGCCAGAAAACCGCCGATGCAGAGTCCTGTTTCTTTTGCTATCTGTTCGAAGCTCTTTTTCTTTCTCGCCCCGTAATACCAGACACACAGGATCAGTGCTGCCTCCAGGATATTAGGCACCCGAACAGACACATTCAGGCCAAGACTGATCCCCGCCAGGAACAGGCATACCGGCCTGTTGCCCGCAAGTCCACGGAACAGCAGTATGCCACAGATCAGAAAGAAAAGATAAGTCATATAATTATACAGGATCACAGATGGGCACCAGCAGAATCCGATCGCTGCCACTTCCCCGAGAAATGCGACCCACATGGGCATCTTTGTTTTAAAAAAGCGGAAGGCAAACAGCGCCATGAAGCTGATCAGCAGGGAAGAATACAGTTTCATGCCGATCATCGTTCCCCCGAAAGGAAGTCTGGTAAACAGATATCCTGTCACATTGGAAAGAAACGTTGCCAGCACCCATACACCGTCTGCTTCTTTAAAAAACCGGTAATTGCCAAGACTGTACGGCGTATCCGTAAGGTCCACGCCCTGATTGATCTTAAGCAGAGGCAGGAGCAGAAGAAGCACGGCAAAAATAATTTCCAATGCTTTATTTCTCTGACTGTATATGTTTTCACTGTGGTCTGTCATCTGGCTGCTCCCTTCTTTTCCCTTATATTTCTCATGCAGTTTCCTGCAAATGTAAAGATCCTATCTCTCACAAAATCCAGAAGGATACCAATTCCATAGATCAGGACAACACTGACAACAAGCTTTAAAAGCCACAGGATAAGGCTGTTTTTCCCGCAGGGATCCAGCACC
This sequence comes from uncultured Lachnospiraceae bacterium, assembly GCA_902766365.1. Classification (GTDB taxonomy): domain Bacteria; phylum Bacillota; class Clostridia; order Lachnospirales; family Lachnospiraceae; genus Suilimivivens. The sequence continues at coordinate 13,069 of CACXDC010000024.1, forward strand.
CTGTCGATCAGTGGATACCATCTGTCCCGGATGTCCGGATGTTCATGGAAAAGATACACTCCAAAACTGTACCTGCCAAGGAAACGGATCACGTCCGCTTTTTTTCCCTCTTTCACAGGTTTCTTTAAAAATACATAAAACAGGCCCACTGCGCCTGTCAGACAAAATACAAAATTATAATGAAACGGAACAGACGCATAATAGGTAAGCGCCCCTGTCCTGGCGGAAAACAGCTGAAGCACAAATTCCATAAAAAAGATCAGCAGTACGCTTCCTTCGTAAAGCAAGGCACCTCTTTTCTCCCATACGGCTGTGCCATATTTCCGGAGATAGATACCAAGCAGATATACAAACACAAACCACAGAGCATCATAGCCAAACCGGTCTACCGGAAGCCGTACCGGACAGATGCTCTTGATCAGACTGCTGATGATAAAAAAGAAGATCATGATCATCTCAAAGGTCTTCTTTTCCATATGCTGCACTGCCAGATTGCAGAGTGGCATCAGAAGAAGCAGGAAAAGATAATATGTGGCAAACCAGTAAGTCTCGGATTCAATGGGAAGGAAGTACTGTACCAGTCCATAAATCCCCTGTTCGCCTGCCTTTGTCGGTACCGAGAAAACAGTAAGCACCAGTGGGATCAGCAGGCTGTAAAACCAGATCCGGAACAGAAAAGTAACTGCTTTCTGCGGCTTTGGCTCCCTGTCAGCCCCAAGGTAACCGCTGATCAGTACATAAACATCCACCGCCACAATACACAGTGATTCCAGAAACAATGCCAGTATATTCTGACCGGTCAGGTACTTTGCTGCCTCACTTCCTGCTTCCGGCAGGCTGCCCGATTTTGTCATAAAATGCAGGACAACCACCATTGCCATGGCGATCACACGCAGATATTCAATATTTGCAAGCCGCTTCTTTTCTGCCACGCCGTTTCCTTTCCTACTGTCTCTCTATGGTGACCTGTCCCTTTTCTACCCTGTAAACCATATCGCATTTTTCAATGGTCTGCAGTCTGTGGGCAATAATGATCAGTGTTTTCTTTCCATGAAGCATATTGATGGATTCCATGATCGCAGCTTCTGTTTCATTATCAAGGGCAGAGGTTGCCTCATCTAATACCAGTACCTCCGGATCCTCAAACAGTGCTCTTGCAATACCGATTCTCTGGCGCTGGCCGCCGGAAATACGGATTCCTCTTTCGCCGATACTGGTATCAAGACCATCCGGAAGTCCTCTTACGAACTCGTCAAGCTGTGCTTCCTGCAGGGCACGCCATACCTTGGCATCGTCAATATCCTCATCTGCCACACCGAAAGCCACATTCTTCCGGATCGTAGAATCAATCATAAAGATAGTCTGGGGAATATATCCGATATTCTTCAGGAAGGACTGGTAATGCTCCCTCACTTCCACGCCGTCTGCCAGGATCTGACCGCTCTGGATCTGCAGAAGTCCAAGCAGGATATCCACGATCGTCGTCTTACCGGCACCGGAGGTTCCCACGATACCGACACTCTTTCCAATCGGGATCTCCATATTGGCCCTGTCAAAGATCAGTGTTTCTGTATTTGGATATTTATACACAATATCCTTCAGCTGGATATTGTGTCTGATCTCAAGCTTCTGTACCTCCACCTTTTTCTGGTAGGAAGCTGCATTATAATCAATGCTTTCATCCCGGATCTCTTCCTGCAGATTATCGGAAACGCCCATAAAGAACGGTTCGAAATAGGAAATGGATGTGAGATGATTGTTGATCCTGTTGGCACAGGGGATCAGACGCATGGCCACCAGTGCAAGCAGGGTAAGCTGTGGCAGAATGGCAGTAACCTGTACCCCGGAAAGGAGCTGGATCATCATATAAAAGATCATGCCTGCCAGTGCTACGGTTTCGATCAGGAGTCTTGGCGTTGCATTGTACAGATTATAACGCTGTACTGCACTAACATAGCCCTCTCCGCATTTGGCATATTCATTGATGAAATAATTCTCTTTATTGGCGATCTTGATCTCCTTGATCCCCATGACGGACTGGTCGATCCATTTATAAAGTCCGCTGTAATAATCCTGATTTTCCTCTCCTGCCTTGCGCATGATAGGTTTCAATACCCATTTAATGATCGCAAGGACCACAACAAGAAGCAGAGCCACGATAATACTCATCATCACATCTGATACGAGGCTTACTGCGATCAGACAGATGAACACGATCCCCTCACTGACAAGCTGCAGCAGGGAAAGGATCAGACCGTACATATTGTTGACATCCGAAGTAATGCTTCTCTGGATGACAGATGTGTCAGCATTCAGATAATATTCGTAAGGACGCTCCATGAAATTGATCATCATGCGCCTTGAGGTAGCAAACTGATTAGTATAAACGAACTTAAGCTGTATCTTCTGCTGGAAGAACAGGAAAATATTCTTGATCGCAAAGATAACAATAAGACCTACCATGACAAGGATCATCAGCGTCCTTGTATCATCATAGGCGATATGGAACAGATCGCAGATCACCTGCAGATAGGCATGCTTCTGCACCGCATTTTCTTCCATGACAACGCTCATGACCGGCAGGATCATGGAAACACCCAGGGTTTCCAGAACTGCACCGATCAGCATCAGAAAAACAAGAAGCACCATTTTGTGCTTCTGCTTCTTATCCAGTAATACCATCAGTTTCCGAAAAATCTTTTTCATACTGCTCCTCTGTCAGAGCGTGCCAAGGCACAACCCACTTTCGCATTCTTATGTCGATTGTATCATATCTGTATCTGTAAGGCAAACTGTCAGATCTGCTCGTTCTGTCTGTGGATCTCCGGTGCCTCATATTTGTCCATGAAGTCTTCTCCAAGGAAGATCTTCTCCCCGGCAAACAGGATCGCATCCGGCACGGTAAATACCGTCACCACCCTGTCAAAATAAAGACCGTCCACAAAGTTCAGGATCTCCATGGGGAACTTTCCATCCAGTACGATATTTTCAGGAAACAGCTTTGCATAATCAAGCACATCCCTTGGATGGGGCTTCATGATCACACAGCCCTCTTCTTCCCCGAACCATTTATAAGTATTGACAATATCTGTAAAAATCTGCTCTCTGGTAGTAAGATCACAGAGCGGCTCTGTCAGCACCAGTACCTTTTTCTGCTGTTTTCCTTCGGTGGAAAGATCCTTCACAAGGGCTTCCCGGTTCTCAATAAAGATCGAGGTCAGGATTTTTTTCTGTTCCCCTGTCAGGTGCTCTGTCAGTTCCTTCCGGTTCTTCTCGATATACTTTTTGCAGGGATAAGGAAGCACGGAAATATCATTGACTTCCATATCCATGCAGTATTTGGAGTATCCGTTCTGGATAAAGATCAGATTATGGGCTGCCATCCATGCCTTCAGTTCAAAATGCCCCCGGTTATCATACCGTGCCGTATCGTAGTACCGGATGCAGTCAAGTCCATCCTCCAGTGCATGATAGGGAATTCTGTGCGTACTCAGATAATATCCGATGGGGTCAGAATCACAGAATACATAAATCTCCTGATAACTTCTGAAATCTACAGGAATGTAAGGCTCCAGCAGTTTCCCGAATTTCCGGGTAAAGCGGATCCTCTGCAGCATATTTAAGATCAGATTTCCTCTGTCCCTGTGCAGCGGTGCCAGCTCTTTAAAAAAGCTCTCCTCCTTTTCATCAAAGGGAAGAACCTGTTCAAACAGACCGCTTTCTGCCGCCCGCTCCTGCAGTGTACCGAAATCATTGGACATGCTGCTTAAAAGAAGGGTTGCTTCCCCTCTCTCTTCTGCTGGCCTGTTCAGTTCCTTCAGACAGGCGATATAGGCATGATAAAATGTATGACAGACATAAATTCGCTGATGTGATCTCATTTTTCTCTATACTTTCTTATATATTTTGCAAAGGAAAGCCTCTCCAGTCTCATAATGATCAGAAAAATCCCTCCTGATCCACGTTTCATGATACCATAGATTTTTGTTTGAATGCAACGGAATATGGTGTATAATCAGCATATATACACTTTTCAGGAAGGACCGTATCCATATGCAGGGGAAATCACTGGCAATCATCACCGCAAGAGGCGGCAGTAAACGAATACCAAGAAAAAACATCAAAGAGTTCTGCGGCAAGCCGATCCTCTGTTATTCCATTGAAGCAGCACTTTCATCAGAAGCCTTTGATGAGGTCATGGTTTCTACAGACGATCCGGAGATCGCCGGAATCGCCATGAAGGCCGGGGCATCGGTTCCCTTTTTCCGGTCCGAAGAAATGTCCGGTGACTATGCTTCCACAGATGATGTGATCATGGAAGTACTGAAGGAATATGAAAAGAACGGTCTTTTCTTTGACCGGTTCTGCTGTATCTATCCGACAGCTCCTTTCCTTACCGGCAGACGGCTGAAATCAGCCATGGATCTTTTAAACGAGGCAGATTCCTGCATGCCGGTGGTGCCCTTTTCCTACCCGCCACAGCGTGGACTTCTGATCGCAGAAAACGGCTGTCTTGTCCGTCAGTTCCCGGAATATGCCACAGCCAGAAGCCAGGATCTTCCAAAGGTCTATCATGACTGCGGCCAGTTTTATGCCTGCCGGACAAAGCCCTTTATGGAGGCCGGTACCACGGATGTGGAAAACCTGATCCCCCTTATTCTCTCCGAAATGGAAGTGCAGGATATTGACACTCCGGAGGACTGGGAAATTGCCGAAATCAAATACAGGAGACTTTTTTCAAATGACGCTGACTGATATGCAGACCCCCTTTTACCGGATCAAAGAAGCCGATCTGCTTTATGATATTGATCTGTTACAGACTGCCCTTTCCGAAAACTGGGGCAGTAATACCATTATGAGTTATTCCGTAAAAACCAATGCCCTTCCCTGGCTTTTACATTATCTGAAGGAAAAGGGATTTTATGCGGAGATCGTTTCCGAAATGGAATACGATCTGGTAAAACGTCTTGGTTTTCCCGGAAAGCATATGATCTACAATGGTCCTATCAAGGACAAAAAGACCTGGGAAGCCGTCCTGCTTGCCGGTGGCTTTGTCAACATGGACTCAAACTACGAGCTCGACTGGATCGAAGAGATCTCTTCCCTTTATCCGGACAGGCAGTTTTCTGTAGGTCTCCGTGTAAATTGTGACATTGCTGTCATGTGTCCCCGGGAAGAACTGGCGGAAGAAGATGGCGGCCGCTTTGGCTACTGCTACGAAAACGGTGTACTCGCTGATGCCATTGAAAGGCTTAACGCTCTTCCCAATGTCACGATCGCAGGACTTCATCTTCATTCTTCCACGAAATCAAGATCTGTAGAGGTATATGGTGCACTTGCTGCCATGGCCTGCAAACTGGCAGGGGAGTTTTCTCTTTCTCTTTCCTATGTGGACATGGGCGGCGGCTACTTTGGCGGGCGGAATGACAGACCCGGATATCCCCAGTATATGCAGGAAATCTGCCGGGTGCTTTCTTCCTGCTTTGACAGAGAAAAGACTACGCTGATCGTGGAACCCGGTGTATCCCTGATCTCCCGTGCTACCACCTTTGAGACAGAAGTACTGGATGTGAAACGGATCCGTGACATCACGTATCTTGTAACAGACGGCAGCCGGGTAAACTTAAATCCACAGGTAACACGGCACGTATATCCTCACCATATCGTATATAAGCAGCGGATCCGCCGGGAAACTGTTCCTGTGCAGTGGGTCTGCGGCTCTACCTGTATGGAATATGACCGTTTATTTGAGCTGACAGATGCACCGGCACTTCTGCCGGGCGACCGGATCATTTACGATACTGCCGGTGGTTATACGATCTGTCTGACCCCACTGTTTATCCACTATTTTCCGGCTGTCTATATCGAAAAAACAGACGGAGAGATTTTTACCGCAAGGGAACCCTGGGGAAATGATGAATATCTCCAGAAATACCACTGGTAATCTTTATTTTATTACAGCTGACAAGAATCATTCCGGAAAGGATTTTTTATGAATAAAAGCTTTCAGATTGGAACTCGAAAGGTTGGAGAAGATGCCCCGGTTTTTATCGTAGCCGAGCTTTCCGCCAACCATAACCAGGACTATAACCGGGCACTTGAGATCGTCCATGCCGCCAAAGAAGCCGGTGCGGATGCGATCAAGCTGCAGACCTATACAGCAGATACCATCACCCTTGACTGCGATGATGACTGCTTCCAGATCAAAGAAGGAACCATCTGGGACGGCACGACACTTTACAAACTCTATCAGCAGGCCTACACTCCCTGGGAATGGCAGCCAAAGCTGATGGAAGAAGCAAACCGCCTCGGTATGGAGTGCTTTTCTTCTCCCTTCGACCTGACATCCGTGGATTTTCTGGAAGAAATGCACGTTCCGGCCTACAAGATCGCTTCCTACGAAATCAATGATATTCCCATGATCCGCAAGATCGCACGGCTGAAAAAGCCCATCATATTTGCTACCGGCATCGCTTATCCGGAGGATATTGAACGGGCACTTTCTGTCTGCAGGGAAGAGGGAAACGAGGATGTGATCCTTCTGAAATGTGTTTCCTCCTATCCGACTCCTTACGAAGCGGTAAATCTGCGGGTAATTCCTACTCTGCAGAAAACCTATGACTGCCTGACTGGGATTTCTGATCATACCATGGGTACCATCGTTTCTGCCGGAGCAGTTCCCCTTGGCGCCAAAATGGTAGAAAAACATCTGACCTTAAAGAGAAGTGACGGCGGCCCCGACAGTGCTTTTTCCATGGAGCCCGCTGAATTCAAACAGATGGTGGACGAGATCCGTATTCTGGAAAAGGCCCTTGGCAGCAGTGAATATGTCCTTACCGATACCCAGAAGCTGGAGCATGGCGGCTCCCGTTCCCTCTTTGTGGTAAAGGATATCGCCGCAGGAGAAACGCTGACCAGTGAAAATATCCGCTCGATCCGTCCAGGCTGTGGTCTTCATACGATGTACTATGAAGAAGTCCTTGGCAGAAAGGCAAAACACTTTTTAAAGAAAGGAACCCCGCTTGCATGGGATCTCATCGACTGATCTATTTTCGAACAGATGGAAATTCACAGATTGCTACCGGACATCTGATGCGGTGTCTGTCCATAGCACAGGCATGCCAGACGCTTTCTCTGCCTGTCTGCTTCCTGGTTTCTGATGAGGACAGTGCTTCTCTTTTAAAACAGTTTGATCCTGCAGGGACTTTTCCGGTGAAGCTCCTTTCTTCTGCCGTATATAATGAAATGGAACAGGAGCTTCCGGAGCTTCTTTCTCTGCTTTCAGAAGCTCCTTCCTTACTTTTCATCGATTCCTATTTTGTAACAGAACCTTATCTGCAGGCTTTTGCCGGTGTATGCCCCGTGGCTTATCTGGATGATCTGCAGCTCTTTGATTATCCTGTGGATCTGGTCATCAATTATGATGTCATTCCGGAGGATATGCTCCCTTCCTATCAGGCTGCCTACACAAAGGCAGATCAGACGCTGCTTGGTGCTTCCTATACGCCACTGCGCAGGCAGTTCCAGATGGACGTTCCAGCTGTCCGCCCTTCGGTAAAAGATATTCTGATCACCACCGGTGGCAGTGACCCTTATCACTTCTGCCTGAATCTGCTGTCCTGTTTTCAGGAAAGGCTTTCTTCCCTGCTGGCAGAACCGGATTTCCACCTTCATATCCTGATTGGAAGTCTGAGTAAAGACAGGGAACTTCTGCAGGAACTTGCCACGGAGCTTCCCTACCTGATGCTTCACGAAAATGTTTCTGATATGGCTGCACTGATGGCTTCCTGTGATCTGGCAGTTTCCGCTGCCGGAACAACACTTTATGAACTGTGTGCTGCCGGCATTCCGGCCATCAGCTATACCTTTGCAGACAATCAGCTTCCTTCTTCTCTTGCTTTTGCCAGTGCAGGAGCCGTTCCCTGTGCTGGAGATCTCCGTATGCATACATCCTCCAGCAATGCAGACTCCGCTCTCCGTGTATCCTCCGGCAATGCAGATCCCGCTCTCCGTGCATCCTCCGGCAATGCTGATTCCGCTCTCCGTGTATCCTCCGGCAATACAGATTCCGCTTCCCATACCGGTAAACCATCTGCATCTTCTGACGGTGCACATGCAATGTCCGGTTCTGCCCGACTTTCTTCAGCGTTCAATGATACAGACAACACCTCGGCCCAGCTTCCGGATGTTTTTTCTGCTGTCTGTGAATTTGTGACAGATATGTCAGATAATATAGTAAAAAGAAAGTCTGCGCAGCAAAGCATGCACAGACTTGTTGACGGCA
>CACXDC010000025.1 GCA_902766365.1 uncultured Lachnospiraceae bacterium
ATCGATGATGCTGTAGAACAGATCCTCATCCATGCGCTTATAGGGGCGCTTTTCAGCGTTCTTGTTGGCAGTACCGAAGGAACAGGTGCTGTTGCAGCGGTTGATCGTTTCCAGGTTGACTACAAGCGGCTGCGGTGTTTCCTCTGCGCTCAGGAAATACTGGATATACTGCTCCTGCAGCTTATTCCTGGTAAGAAACTGTAATTTTAAGTAACTTTCGGAGGAAAGCCTGGGAAAATGCTTCTGCAGATTCCAGCCAAGTGCACCACCGAAATTGTGAAATCTTACTGACATAATAAACTCCTTTATCGGTACATAATATATAAAATGTACAATCTAACCTAATTATAGTAACATTGATTGCAGACAGCGTCAAGCAAGAAGAAACAGAGACTGGTGCTTCCGGAGAAAGTAGTGTAAAATAGAACCTATGGAAAATACAGGTATGAATCAGAAGGAAAAAAGAAATCATTATATAGAGGCGGGATATCTGCTGCTTTCGGCTTTTGCCATACTGTTTGTGGCCAGCAGATCCTCCCTGCTGTATCCCTACAATGACTGGAACGATGCCAACAGTTATTTTTCCGTAGGAAAAGGACTGTTCCACGGAAAGGTGCCATACAGGGACATTTTTGATCAGAAGGGTATGTATTTATACTTTTTTTATGGACTGGCCTATCTGCTGTCGCATACGACCTTTGCCGGTGTTTTTGTGCTGGAGCTTGTGCTTGCGGCTGCAGATCTGCTTAGTATTTACCGGATCCTGTCACTGTATCTGAAAAAGGATCTGGCACTTCTGTTAAGTCCGCTGCCACTGGCGGCAGCTTTTGCATCAAACAGCTTTTATTATGGAGGAAGCGCGGAGGAGATCTGTCTGCCGTTCCTGCTTGCCGGATTTTATCTGATCCTGCGTTATTTTAAGGAGGAATATCCGGAAAAGTCCATGGACGGTAAGACGTTGCTCTTTGGCGGGCTGCTGGCTGGTATGGTAGCCAATATCAAGTTTACCGTGCTTGGCTTTTTCTTCGCATGGATGATGTGCATTGCCATTGCTTTTCTTGTGAAAAAGGATCTGAAAGGTGCTGTTAAGGCCTGTGGAATTTTCCTGCTTGGCATGTTCGTTCCCTTTGTTCCGTGGATCCTTTATTTTGCCCTGCAGCATGCGCTGTATGACTGGTACTGGGGCTATGTGTATATCAATGTATTTGCATACAGCAATCTGAACGGGGAAGGACCGGGGCTTTCAGAGCGGGTCTATACACTGGCGAAGCTGCTTTACTGGGTGATCCGTAAAAATCTCTGCTATTTTGCATTTGTGATACCGGGTGTTTTATGGTATTTTCTGCAGGGAAAGAAAAAACGGATCCTGCCGGCAGTTAGCATGATCTGTCTGTGCTTTTTCCTGTTTCTTGGTATTTATGTGGGAGGCAGTGAGCTGCCTTATTATGCGCTGCCGTTATCCGTGTTCACGCCGCTTGGATTTATATTGCTTGGAAAAGTGCTGGAATGGATTTATGGTTTGTGCGTAAGACAGAGGGAAAGCACACAGGTGAGCGTAAAAACGGCAAAAAATATGCGGCATGAAACCTTCCTGGTCTGCGGTGCAGCCATTCTTGTTATTATGGAAGTGCTGCTCTGTAACCTTTCCATGAATTTCCCTTTTCATAAGGTAAAGAAGGAAGATCACTTTTTATATAAGCTGGCAGCCGTTGTAGAGCAGGAGGAAGCTCCAACACTCTTAAATATCGGTTGTCTGGATGCCGGACTGTATACGGTATGTGATATTGTGCCTACCTGTCAGTGGTTTCAGACACAGACGGTCATCATGGATACGGTGCTCAGTGAACAGGAGCGTTATATCAGAGAGGGGCAGATACAGTTTGTGCTGGCAAGGGATTCCTACCCGGATGTGATCTTTGAGAGGTACGAGCTGGCAGCAGAAGAAGACTGGACGGAAAACGGACAGGACTTTACTTATTATCTGTTCAGGAGAAAGGATTAGGAAATGATCGTATTGCAGATACTGATGCTGATCTTCTGTATGGTTATTCTGCCATTTGGGATTGGTGTGCTGCCGGGACGGTGGCTAAAAAAAGAGGACAGGACACTGACGGGGATCTGGATCAGTGGCTATCTGGTACTGTTTGCCCTGTTTGAGCTGGTGGGAATCCCGGTGGTACTGTTTACTGTTTATCATGGATTCTCAAGGCTGTGCCTGATTTTTGGGCTTCTTGCAGGAGTGGGATTCCTTGCAGGAGCGGTGCGGCTGCTGAAGAAGAAGGAAGACTACAGCAGTCTTTTGGAAGGCAGCTTCCCTGAAAAGAGGACTGTGGAAGAATGGGTCTATCTGGTGCTGTTTGCACTGCTGCTTGGATTTCAGCTATATATGGCGTTTACCAGAGCATCCTTTGACGGGGATGATGCGTATTATGGTGTGCAGGGACTGATCGCCCAGCAGCAGGACACCCTTTACCGGATCAATCCCAATACCGGCAGAAGTGCACCATTAGATATCCGGCATGCGCTGGCATTGATGCCGATCTATGAGGCATTCCTTGGGAAAATGAGCGGGATCCATGCAACGATCATTGCACACAGCGCAGCACCGATCGGTCTGATCCTGCTGACCTACGCACTGTATTTTCAGATTGGAAGGAAGCTGTTTCCAGGGAAAAGAACAGAGATACTGCGGTTTCTTATTCTGATGGCACTGTTCCAGATTTTTGGAAATGTGTCTATTTACACCAGTGAGACCTTTTTCCTGACAAGGACATGGCAGGGTAAATCACTTTGCGGAAACTTCATGATCCCGGCGATCTTCTGGCTCTATCTGTGTATGTTCCGGAAAGCGTCTCTGACAGAAACAACGCAGCGGCTGTTTTTCCTGCTGGCATTCTTAAATCTGGCATCCGGTATCAGCAGCTCGCTTGGTGTTCTGCTGACCTGTCTTCTGACAGCGGGACTTGGCCTGCTTTTTGCAATCAGCAAAAGACGTTTTGGAATTCTGATAAAAGCCTGGTTATCCTGTATTCCGGGAGCAGTATATATGCTGACCTATCTGATTGCCAGCCATATGTGAGAGGAGTCTGTCATGTTTGGAATTTTTATGGAAAGTCTTGTGATCTTCAAGCTGTATACGGGACTGAAGCTTCTGTTTGTACTGACACTGGCGTCCTTTATTTATCTTCTGATCACAGAAAAAGATAAGACGGTCCGGCAGTTGTTTGTTTATGCACCGGTACTGATCCTGATCCTGTTCCTGTTTCCGGTGAGCCGGAAGCTATTTGTAGCTATGGGACTGGAC
>CACXDC010000026.1 GCA_902766365.1 uncultured Lachnospiraceae bacterium
CTTTCCTGTGAGATCCTGCCGGTTTCTACAAAGGAAGAATACGAGCAGGCCCTGGCAGATGGTGCGGTGGATATCTGGATGGATATGGACAGCAGATATGAGGGCAGTGACACGGGAAGATATAAAGGGACAAGCCCCTATCTGACGACAACCGTATCTGTTCTCCGAAACCGTGGTGCATCCGAAAAGATCAGGAAGCTGGCACTGGTGGAACAGAATATGTCCCTGAAGGAAATCCTTTCCTCCGTATGGCCGGATGTGGAAACGATCGTACTGGAAAATAATGAACAGTGTGTGCAGGCAATCATCAGCGGAGAAGCTGACGGTGCACTGATGCTGTCCTATACGGCACAGAAGCTGTCAAGGGATGACCTTCAGAACCGGCTCCGTGTGGATATTGTACCCGGTGTGTCAGTAGATCTGGAGATGGGTGTCAATGCCAGTGACAACTATCTCTTTTACGGGATTTTTGAAAAGACACTGGCTGTGACGGCAGAACGGATAGGAACCGAGGTGGTGCAGTCCTATCTGGAAGAGTCAGCCACACCTACCGGGCTGCAGTATCTGTTCGATCATCCTATTTCTCTTGTGCTGATCATAGCAGGCATCATCCTTTTGGTTTTCCTGCTGCTGTTGTATCTGCAGACGATCCGGAGCAGGAACAGGCAGAAGAAGATATCGGATGAGCTGGCAGTTGCCCTCGGGGAAGCCAAGGAGGCGAATGAATCCAAGCAGAATTTCTTCTCCAAGATGAGTCATGATATCCGGACGCCTCTGAATGTAGTCCTTGGCATGACGCAGATCGCCCAGAAGTATAAATATGATGTACCAAGACTTGAGCGGGCGCTGGACAGTATTACCACAGAGGGAAATTACCTTCTGGTACTGATCAATTCCATTCTGGATGTCAACCAGCTTGAACATGGTTACATTGAACTGATCAGGGAACCTTTTAATCCGGCAGACAGTGTGAAGAACAGTGCGGAGATATTGAGGCCGTTAGCAGAAAAGAAGGAACAGCAGCTCACTGTGACCTGTGACAGGGAAGACTGTGTTGTAGTTGGAGATGCCAACAGGTTCAGCCAGATCATGATCAATATTATTTCCAATGCCATCAAGTATACCGGCATGGGCGGACATATTGAAGTTGGGTTAACCTGTCTTCCGGAAGGACGTTACCGTTTTACCTGTGCAGACGACGGAATCGGTATGACAGAAGAATTTGTCCAGCATATCTGTGAAGATTATACAAGGGCAGAGGACAGCAGGATTTCCAAAACACAGGGAACGGGACTTGGCATGTCAGTGGTTAAGGGACAGACTGATCTGATGCAGGGAACGCTCCAGATAGAAAGTAAGCTGGATGAGGGAACCACTTTTACCGTGGAGATTCCTTTCCCGGATGCCACAGAAGAGCAGAAAGCAGCCGTTCTTGCACCGGCATCAGAGGAAGAGGAGGAAGGATCCCAGTTTACCGGAAAGAGAGTTCTGCTGGTAGAGGATAATGCCCTTAATGCAGAGATTGCCATTGAGCTGCTGCAGAGTATCGGCCTTACAGTGGAATGGGCCGAGAACGGGGAGCTTGGTGTTAATAAATACAATGATTCAAAACCGGGTGAATATTTTGCCGTTTTCATGGATATGCAGATGCCGGTCATGGATGGTCTGGAGGCCACCAGAAGAATCAGGGGCAGTGAAAGAACAGACAATAATATTCCGATCTTTGCCATGACTGCAAATACCTTTGCCAGTGACAGGAAGAACTGCAGGGATGTGGGAATGAACGGATATATTTCAAAACCCATCAATGTAAAAGATATTGAAACGACACTGAAGGACGGGATAGCCAGACAGTAAAAGTAACGGGGGAAATACTTTTGGGAGAAAGACAAGCTATTTTTGAAGAAAATACAAAGCAGGTAAACCGGGCCATTGCCCGGATACTTGCTTTTTGCACTGCCATTATTCTGATCCTGGTGATAAGCTCTCTGCTTGGATGGTTTGAATTTGGGGAGGATTATACGCTGATCATCCTGATCGCAGGGCTTGTGATTACCCTGTCGCCAAGCATATTGATCCGGCATTGCTCCGATCATTTCATGAAGCATTATATGCTGATCATGCTGGCGGTTTTTATCGGTGTGCTTGGTACCAATAATCATATCGGGATTTATATTACTTATATGCTGGTGCCGTTATTCAGCTGCCTTTATTTTGAACCGGCACTGGTCGTCAGAAGTGGTGTGCTGTCCTATGTGGTCATGGCAGTTTCCCTGTATGTCAAAACAATGGGAACCTATGAGGTCGTGTATCAGGGCAGGCCGCATCTGGCCATGTATATTGCCTATCTGGCCGGATTTACCATGGAATATGCAGTGATGAATACCGTCCTTTATTTCCTGGTAAAAAGAGCCAAGAAGATGATGGAAGAGAGAAACAATGCGGAGCATGATAACAGGCAGAAAAGTGAGTTCCTCTCTACCATGTCCCATGAGATCAGGACACCCATGAATGCGATCATCGGAATGGCAGATGTGGCA
>CACXDC010000027.1 GCA_902766365.1 uncultured Lachnospiraceae bacterium
TCATGAGCTTCGAAACTATCATTTCGGGAAGGAAGAAGTCTCGGGGCTTAAGAAGCATGGGTATTACTATTACGCACCGGTTGGGTTCCTGATCAAAGAAGATCATAAGGATATGCCGAAAAGAATCTCGGAAGACACCGAGGACGAAGGGTAGGCTGTCATGAAGGACGATGATAAGTTTTTCGATTTTTTGCTTCTTAATGATTTGCTGGACGATGAAGAGAAGAAATCGTCCGGTGGCGGATGCGTTGGATGCTTTCTTCTGATGATGGTACTGCCGATCGGGCTGCTGATAGGGATAAGCCAATTCTTACTATGAATTTTAGAAGCTATTCAGAAGAAAATTTCATGCTACTCTTATTATGAAAATATGTAACAAAGGAGCGGGTTTTCGATGACTTCAATGTCTTCGAAAACCCACTCCGCATGCACCCAGATGTAAGCATTACCCTAATTTACTGGTTTATGAAATGCCTGAATCCTTTGGCACAGTATAATCTGCTTATTCAGTTTTCTTTTGATCGTTCGCGACTTATTTAATATCATTTGTATCTGGCCCTGAATAGTCAGAAGAATTTTGCTTCGAGCCTTTTTCAGCTACTTTTTTTCTGATGATCCGTACTTGTTCATCCTCGTTAGGGACGTCCATCTCTTCCGTGTGAAATGCATCAATGATCTGATTAACTGAATGCTGATTTCTTTTTTTAAGAGAATTATATGTGATGATATGAACCTTGTTTTCGTGCTGTTGTTTTGACTTTCTAGGCTTAGTCATTTCAAACATATCATCTATGCTCCATCCCATCTTCATACAGACCATTCCAAAAAGTATGATGCCCGGTCCGTTAGTAATTCCGTCGGAAATCCATCCTTTGATTGTATTTTCGGGAACACCTGTTTTTAGATGAATTTGATAAGGCTTTGGACCATCCTCTTGAATCTTTTTTAATAAATTTTTCTTGAAAGTTTCGATTACTTCCGCTTCAACAATATCATCCATAAATCACCAGTTCTATGAGTTTTAAATCCTTTAATACAGTGAAATTTTAGAAGATTTTGAGAAAAGCGAGTACAGAATAGTTTGGCTGTAAATACTGCGAAATACCGCAGTAAAAGTTTTCTTTAAACCACAATATACAATTGGAATCGAGATTAAGCTATCAACATATAGAAAACAAATGCCTGAAAATATCAAAAAATTATGTTGTAATGCTGAATAAGGGACTCTGTACAAGAATAATGTTAACGGTTATATTAACCATATCTCTGATTTATGAACGAATCGTGTGGAACTAGTCAATCCTTTATTTTGCCATAACTGGTAAAGTGTCATTTGACAGAAATCGAGGTGATCTACTTGCCTGCAACTACAAATCAACGGAAACAGTTCCGCATTCGAGCTACAGGTATCCTAAACAAAAAATAGTAACATTTGTTTAGACACCGAAAATCGGTGCTCTCTGGATTAAGAGGGATTGTTATGGAAAGCAAGAATGAACAAAAATCATTCGTATTGCTTGAACCCTCGACGCCAGGTAAACGGGTCGAATTTCTCAGGGAAGAGAGAGGCCTGACGAGGGACAAGCTTTCGAAAGATACATTTATCAGTGCATCTGCACTTTATAAGTATGAAAAAGGCATACTCTGTATGTCACCGGATATTCTGGTGAGAATTTCAGATGCTTTGGGCTATACTCCAAATGAAATTCTGCTCCATCACAGGCATACAGAAATTCTTCTCGCGAAGGCTTGCCACGGTATGAATATGGGAATTTACGCCATGATCGCAGAGATCAATGACAAGAACTTTGAAAATTTCATAGTTGAGTTTGTGAGAATTTCTCAGCGGTATTACCGAATAGCAAGCGAAGAGGCTGGCACGAATTCTGTTATTCAGAGGGAGTGCGCACAGGCTGTGACAGAGGCAGCCTTGCTTGGCAGCGGAAGACTTTAATTTTTCAGTAACCTGATTCAAGTTGAATCAACACACTATGTAAAGAGAGCAGCGGAAGGCATTATACAGCCTTGGTCGCTGCTCTTTTCGTTGTAAAACCAAGACGTTGACCTTGATAATTAATCCATTGAACCAAATCACGCACCCTGTGCGTGAAGCTTTTAAAACTTTCTAACTCCGCCTTGTATTGGCGGGGTTTTTCTTTTACCATAA
>CACXDC010000028.1 GCA_902766365.1 uncultured Lachnospiraceae bacterium
ATTGACAAAATTGTTCTGGATAATTTACTCCAAAGTAAAAACAAGTTATAGTCAATAACAGATAAATAATATATATGAACAAAAAATAATTAATATAATACTAAAATTAGTGCAAAATAGACAATTATATAGCGGCTCCATTACAATAATGTAAGTGTATTGGGAATGCTGAGAATGTGAGATAGATGAAAGGGCTTGTCAAAGATTATGGGAAGTCAGATACGGCAACAAACGAGAATATTTTTTTCTCCATCAATATATGCGGCGGATTTTTCTAATCTGGAAAATGAAGTTCAGCGCATTCCTTCAGCCGATTGGCTTCATGTGGATATTATGGATGGCATGTTTGTTCCTAATTTTTCAATGGGATATCCTCAGATCACTGCATTGAGAAAACATACTCATAAGTTGATAGATGCGCATCTTATGATAGAAACTCCCATAAGATATATAAAAAATTTTGCAGACGCTGGAGCAGATTTGATTACAGTTCATCTCGAGTCAGACACTCCGGACAAGATCAAAGATACGCTTCAGTTGATCCATTTACAGGGGAAAAAAGCCGGGCTGGCTCTGAGTCCTGATACCCCGGCTGAAGCCGTACTTCCATATCTGAATTGTTGCGACCTGATTCTTGTGATGATGATACATCCAGGAATTCCTGGACAGTGTCTTATAAAGGGAATGGTTAAAAAGGTGGAAAAAATTCGAACATATATCGATTCTGCCAACATAGAATGTTATCTCGAGGCGGATGGTGGAATCAATTTGAATACAGTCAGAGAGGTGTTCCGTGCAGGAGCTAATGTGATTGTGTCAGGCAATGCTGTGTTTGGGAATAAGAATGCAGATGATGTCATACAGAAAATGAGAGGGATCTGGGAGTCAGAATATGAATTATGTAATAGGAGTTGACTTGGGAACAAGTGCAACCAAAACGATTTTAGTAAACGAGAAAGGAAGAACGGTCTGTTCTGCTGAGTACAGCTATACGATGGATACCCCACAGAATGGGTGGGCTGAGCAGGATCCTAGGATCTGGAGGAAGGCAGTGCTGGAGACACTGAAAGAGGTCATGCAGAGATCTGGTGTAAATCGGGATTCTGTACTTGGACTTGGTCTTTCAGGACAAATGCATGGTTCTGTTGTACTGGACGAAAACGACGAACCGGTTCGTAAGGCAATTCTTTGGTGCGATCAACGGAGCGTTCGCCAGACACAAGAGATGCTTCGGCTGATCTCATTTGAACAATGGCTTGAGATTACCGCCAACCCCCCGCTGGCAGCATGGACTGCGGCAAAACTGTTATGGATACGGGAGAATGAGCCTCAAAACTATAGTCGTATTCGCCATGTCCTCCTGCCCAAAGACTATATTAGGCTGGTGCTTACCGGTGAGTATGCAACGGATGTATCCGACGCAACAGGGATGCAGCTTTTGGATGTCAAGAACAGGCGCTGGTCAGATGAGGTCTTACGGGTTCTCCAGATCGACCGGTCTCTACTGGGGACATTGTATGAAAGTGCGGAAGCCACAGGAACTGTCCGCAGATCGATCGCTGAGGAATGTGGCCTTTCGGATAAGACGATTGTTGCGGCAGGAGGAAGCGATAATGCCTGTGCAGCTTTAGGGACTGGTGTTGTGAATGAGGGACAGGCTTTTGTTACCCTTGGGACTTCGTCCGTCGTCTATACACATTTTCAGGAATATATTCAGATTCCGGGCGGTGGGTTACATGTATGTTGCTGTGCAGTTCCCGGATGCTGGCATTCTATGGGTGGACCGATGTCAGCAGGGATGAGCATTGAGTGGTTTAAGAATAATTTTTGCCAGGATTTGATGCAGAAGGCAAAAGAAAGAGGGGAGAGTTTTTACGAACAATTAACAGAAATGGTGGAACATGTACCGATTGGAAGTGATCGGCTGATTTATCTTCCGTTTCTGATGGGAGAAAGAACACCACATATGGATCCGTTATACCGGGGAGCTTTTCTTGGATTGAGCGAAGTACACACACAAGCTCATATGCTGCGGTCGATTATGGAGGGGATTTCCTTTTCACTGGCAGACTGCAATGACTTACTGAAGAAGCAGAATATTAAAGTTACATCATTGCGAGTGACAGGTGGAGGAAGTAGAAGTATAGCGTATCGCAAAATGCTGGCAGCGCTATTTCGCTGTGATGTACATGAAGTAGAAGGAAGGGAAGGAGCAGCTTATGGAGCGGCAATTCTTGGAGGTGTGGCAAGTAAACTGTTTTCTTCAGTCCAAGAAGCGTGTATGGCTTTTGTA
>CACXDC010000029.1 GCA_902766365.1 uncultured Lachnospiraceae bacterium
CTTATTATTGCTGTTTACCATCAGAAGCGGAAGCAGGAAATCGTTCCAGATCCACATAACATCCAGTACGGTAACCGTTACCGTCACTGACTTCAGCAGCGGGAAAATAATGGATCTGTAGGTACGGAAGGTGGAGGCTCCATCTATCTTCGCACTTTCGTCCAGTTCCTTCGGGATCGTCTTCATAAAGTTAAAGAAGATGAAGGTTGCCATGGGGATACCAAATCCCCAGTACTGGATCCCGAGACCGATCTTACTGCCTGCAAGGTGAATCACATTCATGGATTTCAGCAATGTGATCATGATCGTCTGAAAAGGGATCAGCATTGGTGTCGTGATGATCAGATAAGCAATCCTGCTATAGGTTCCCTTTCTTCTGTCCAGGATGTATGCTGCCATGGATGAAAAGATTACGATCCCGACAATACCGATCACAGTGATGATCACATTATTCTTAAAGAGTGCCAGATAATCCATTTTCTTAACAACATAAGTATAATTGCTTAAGTCAAGGCTCTTTGGCAGGGCAAGTACATTCGCCACGATCTCTCCAAACGGCTTGAAAGAGTTCATAAACATAAGGAACACCGGATAAATATAAATAGCTGCAACCACAATAAGCACGAGGATCATGACCGTCATCCGGAGTCTTCTTTTTGCTTTGATCGTCATTACAGATCAACCTCCCTTCTGCTGAAGGCCTTTAACACCAGCTGTGTAATGACCATGACAAACAGGAAATAGATAATGGATTCTGCGGAACCAAGTCCATAATTATTATTCGTAAATGCTTCCTTATAAATCTGTAATGTCACACTGTTAGATGCCGTTCCCGGTCCTCCCTTGGTCAGTGCAAGGATAATGTCGAACACCTTCAGACCATTGGTCAGTGACATGAAAATACAGGTCGTAAAGGACGGTCCAAGAAGCGGAAGCGTTACCCTGAAAAAGGTCTGTGCCCTGCCGGCTCCATCTACAGTCGCCGCCTCAAGGACATCCTTCGGAACTGCCTGAAGACCGGCTATGTAAAGCACGATATAGAAGCCAAGTGACTGCCATACACCAACTAATACCACCGAGAAGAATACCAGCTTCGTATCACCAAGCCAGCTTAAATTTAAGAAGCTCCAGTCCGTTGCTTCATACAGCTTCTCAAATCCGCTGGTAAAAATGAACTTCCAGATAAAGCCTACGATCGTCATGCTCATGATATAAGGAACGAAGAAAATTCCCCTGAAGAAATTTGCCCCCTTAAACTTCTTTGTCAGCATCACTGCCAGCGCCAGCGCCAGCACATTGGAAAATACCACAAAGCAAAAGGTATATTTCGTCGTAAACCAGAGTGCCGGAAGGAAGTCACCCCCCTGCGAAAACAACGTTTTAAAATTAGTAAATCCTACGAATTTAACGGCCTTGGAAATACCATTCCACTCTGTCAGGGAATAGTAGCCACTCAGAATAAAAGGCACATACATCATCAGACAGACCAGTATGATCGCCGGAACTGTAAAGGCTGCCATTTCCAACCCGTTTTTAACCTTCTTATTCATTTCCGTCCTCCTTCTCTACTTGATGTAATCATTATAAGATACTCGTCCCTGTCCTGAAAATGAAATAAACTGACCAGAAAGGTGTAAAAAAATGAACAAAGCACTTTTCACTTTTTGAAACTTTTTGTATAATATGCCTGAAGTGAGGGTGAAAAAATGTCATTATCCACAAAAATAAAAGAATTACTCCGTCCATGGGTTCAAAAAATACGCAGAATGCTGAATCCGGTGCCATTATGGATCCAGTTGATCTTTATTATGATACTCCTGACTACTGCAGTGTCTGTACAGCTTGTACATAAAGACTATACCTCGACCAAGGAGCTGACTCTTTCCCAGTACCTGTCCACCACCTCCCAGATCCTTTCCCTGGAGGCAGAAAACTCAGACTGGTATCTGGACTCCCTTGCCAAATTCTGTATCCAGCCTTATTATGACTCCTCCTATACCAGGATCATTGACCAGAAAACACCGATCACCACAGAACAGCTCAGCTACGTCAAACAGCAGATGTTCTATAATTACTATACAAGAAGTGATATCCTTGACTACGAGCTTTATCTGATCAATCAGGACATGATCATTGGCAGAAACGAAAGCCAGCAGCACTTTACTGTGCAGCAGGATATGGATATCCAGCCCTTTCTTGATGCTGCAAAGAAATGCAAGGGCAGCCCACGGAACCTTTATATTGAAAGTGATGCTTCCGGTAATCTCACCTATTACCACACACTGTTTACCGTCCCCGGCCAGGTCATCCAGGCCGTCGTCCAGGTCACCCTTGATGACAGCTTTACCAGACGGCTCATAAAGGATCACAGCGATACCGGCGAAATCTTCCTTCTGCTGAACAACGAACAGAAACTGATATATTCCTCTGCCGATTCGCTTCCCTTTTCCCTTTCAGAGCTGCTGCCGCTTCCTTCCTCTGAGCAGCCGGCTATTACACTGAACAATCAGTCCTATTACCTTGTAAGCAATACCGGCACAACCGGCGATCTGACTATGGTCTGCCTCATGCCGGAAGCCTGCATCGACGCTGAGATCGGACACCTTGGCCACTCCATCCTGATCAATGGCTTTCTGTTCTGGCTGATCACGGTGGTTCTCATCTATCTTCTGCTGAAGCTCCTGATGAACCCGTTAAAGGAGCTTTCTGTACAGATGCAGCGGACCGGAGCCGGTGATTTTTCCACCAGAATACAGACAGATGGCTGCCAGGAAACCTGCGAGCTGTCCCAGAGCTTTAATGGCATGGTACGGCACATAGACCGTCTCATCGATGAAAACTATGTGGCAAAGCTGCGTGCCAACGATGCCAGACTGGCAGCACTGGAAGCCCAGCTGAATCCCCATTTCCTGTATAATACCCTGCAGGCGATCTCCACAGAAGCACTGATCAATGACCAGCCACAAATTCATAAGATGATCACCTCACTCGCCTCTAACCTGAGGTATACTATTAAAGGCAACGTTATGGTTCCTCTCCGGCAGGAAATGAACTATACTGATAATTATGTATTTCTGCAGAAGGTGCGGATGGGAGATGCGCTTGTCTTTTCCTCTGAGATCGATCCGGCTTCCCTTGACTGCCTGATCCCCAAGATCAGCATTCAGACGCTTGTGGAGAATTCCATTATCCACGGAAAATCCGAAAAACAGACCTCTATCCACATTACGGTTACAGTAAGACTCATGGAAAATGATCTTCTGATCACCGTCAGGGACAGTGGCTGTGGCATTTCTGATGACCGCCTCCAGAAGATCTACGAGGATTTTGCATCCCAGAAATCCTCCGGCAAGGACAGTGGCATTGGTCTTGCAAACCTTTACAGCCGGATGCAGATCCTCTATAACCGCGAAACAAAGTTTGTGATCAATACAGAAGAGGGTAAATACACCAGTATTTCTCTGACTCTTCCCGTTTCCCGGGATCACTCCCAGGACATTTTCCACGAAAGGAGCACCCATGTACCGTTCTCTGATCATTGATGATGAAAAACCTGTCCAGATCGCCATTTCCAGGCTTGGCCGTTTCGCCTATTACGGCATTGAACCGCCACGCTATGCGGTCAATGGCAAAGACGGCCTTGCCGCCATGCGCGAATTTCATCCGGATATCGTTTTTGTAGATATGAGCATGCCTGTCATGGATGGCTGTGCCTTCCTTGAGAAAGCCCATGAAGAATTTCCTGACAGCCAGTACATCGTAGTCAGCGGCTATGACGACTTTTCCTATGCCCAGCATGCCCTCCGCAACGGTGCCTGCGATTATCTTCTGAAGCCCGTAGACGAAGAAAGCCTCAACTGCGCCATTGAAAAGGCAGTCAAGGCCATTGATCCTGATGCAGTGTTCGGTATCTCTGACACTTCTGCCAAGACCGACCACATCACCCCTGATGAAATTGTTACTATTATCAAAGACTATATCGAAAGCAATTACTGTACCAATATCCGCATCTCCATGTTTGCAGAAAAGTACTTTTTCTCTCAGGAATATCTGAACAAGCTGTTTAAAAACAAATATGGCTTTACCATCTATGAGTATGTCCTGAAGCTGCGTATGGAGCGTGCTGCAGAGCTGCTCGCCCAGCCGGATATCAAGATCTCCGATATTGCAGAGCGCCTCGGGTATGCGGATAACCACTACTTCAGCAAGGCATTCCGGAACTACTACCAGCTGACACCGACGGAGTACCGGAAGGGGTTAGGCTGAGCATTATGTATCAATCGTTTTCACTACCAGACTTTTACAGAACTCTTTTTTATCCTTTATATGATTATGATTTTTATCTGCAGCTGCTATACTCCCCAAATGAAAAACACCGATAGAATGTACGAAGCGATTATGTATAGCAGAAGAATATAATGGAGAATAACTCGTCTGTAAAATTCTCCTCAATCTCTGAAACTCTGCCTTATTAATACACTGACAGTCTTCTCACTCATAAAGGCCAGCAGCACATCTATCTCCAGATATGTCCGGAACCTTTCAATCAGATCTGAAACTGTCTTCCCTTTCCGTAATTCAATAGCAGGCTCCTTCTTATCCGTTTCTGTTTCTACAAAGAAATCCGAATAGCGGCACAGCATATGATTCGTATTCTCTCTGGATAAAATAAGAACTGCCTTCTCTCCCTGTTCACCAAGATAATGCACTACTTCAGCACCATACTTTTCCAGCTCTGCATATGTGACAATATTCTGACTGTCATCCCCGTTCTTAGACTGTAAAATCTCAATCAGTGCATTCGCTGCCAAGTCTTCAATACCAATATAAAAGCACATTTTATTTCCTCTTTTTCGTTCTATTATACTATATGCATCTGTCTGTATAATAAGACAGATGCATAACTGATTTATGTTCTAATCTTAGTATAAACGAACCAGCCTGTCAATATGCCCACGCAAAAAATTGTTTTATTTTTTATTTTTAAATTACTGTTTTTACGTTATATTTTGTATTTCTTTAACATTTTCAGATCTCTCAACTCTTGCTGCCGCCCTCGTCATGCCAAAGTGCAGCATACCGTTTTCCTCCAGGATATCATAGAGTTTCCCGTAATCCTCAGAAATCAGCCCTTCTCTGGTCTGATAGCCACCTTTTTCGCCTTCATTTACATCATACAGGA
>CACXDC010000030.1 GCA_902766365.1 uncultured Lachnospiraceae bacterium
CAGTCAACGCTTCCCTCTTCCGGCCACCTCTTCTGTCCTGATCTCATTTCCATTCTATTTATCTTCCTGCCGGTTTCAGGTGGACCACCACAAGTTCTCCCGGATTAAAGATCCTGATGGGAAGGGTGTGTGTGCCAAGCCCCCTTGACAGGATCATCTCCCTGCCGCCTTCTGTAAAACGTCCCCCATCATAATAGGGAAACAGACACAGTCTTGGCGAAATCACGCCGCCAAGCACCGGCAGTCTCATCAGCCCGCCATGAATATGTCCGGATACCGTAAGATCTGCCCCCCAGGCGGCATAGTTGTCAAAATATTCCGGATTATGGGCGATCAGCAGATTGTATCTGCTCTCATCCACTTTGCCAAGCATCTGCTCCATATAATCTGCACGCATTGGCTTTTTCTTTGGCTTATGGTAATACTCCCTGCCGATCTCCAGTCCGTAGATCTCCATATTGTAGTCAGGAAGATATAACTTATCATTCACAAGCAGATGCACGCCTGCCCTGCAGATCTTTTCTGCAAAGGTTTCATACTTATCGCCAAAGGTCTCCGGGAACAGTCTTGTCTTCTGCTCGTGGTTGCCATTTCCGTAGTACACCGGATACCGTTCTGCCAGCTTCTGTACAAAAGCAGCGATCTCCCCGTTATCCTCCCTTGCCGAAGAAGTATACATATCCCCTGCGATCAGAATGGCATCCGGCTTTTCTTCCTCTATCGCCTGAAGAAGCCTGTCATTCTGTTTCCCGAAGCTTTTATTATGCAGATCGGAAAGCAGGACAAAGGTCCCCTCCTTTTTCAGCTTGTCGGATTCACAGCAATATTCTCTTTTCACAAAGCGGTTGCAGTCAATGATCATTACCATGATAAAAAACAATGCAAGCACACAGATAACAGTTATCAGACAGTTCACAGCCATATTCCTTTCCGGTCATTCAGCTTCATCTTACCACACTCTTTCATAAACTACAAAACAGTTTGCAGACCTTAAACAGGTAATCTCCATACCCGGCTTTTTCAATAGAGAGTTCCGCCAGGATAGATACACTGCCGATCCGGTTCCCGTCCAGTGTATATACTGCTTCTCCTACTGCCTCTCCCCGCTCTACCGGTGCCTGTATCTCCTCCGGCAGACTGATGGTCTTTTCCACCTGGCTTAAATTCTGGCCGTCAATATCAAGATACCGGAAAGGACCTTCATACAGAAGCGGCACCTCATCTGCCACACCGCCTTTTACCTTCAGGCTGCCAAGTGGATCTTTATTTTCATCCTCATACAGAGCGCTGACACTGTAGCCATAATTCAGAAGTGTCATGGCATCCTGAAACCGCACTTTATTACTGGGAGATCCCATCACCACAGCGATCAGATCAATATCATCCTTACTGGCTGTCGCTGAAAGACAATATAACGCCTTACTGGTAGATCCGGTCTTCAGTCCCGTTGTCCATTCATACATCTTAAGCAGTTTATTCGTACTGGATAAAGTAAATACAGAAGTGCCCTGACTGGTTTCGTGTGTGATATCCTCCATCCATATTTTGGTATATTCAAAAATCTGGGGATATTTCATGATCAGCTCTCTTGACATGATGGCAACATCCTTTGCTGTGGTATAATGATCGTCTGAATCTGACAGACCACAGCAATCCTCAAAATGGGTATTCTCCATCCCGAGTTCCTTTGCCTTGTTATTCATCATTTTCACAAATTCTTCTTCGCTTCCCGCAATAAACTCTGCTGCGGCAACACTGGCATCATTGCCGGAAGCAACTGCGATACACTTGATGATCGTATCAAGTGACTGTACCTCGCCCTCTTCGAGGAAGACCTGGGATCCGCCCATAGACTTGGCATGGGCACTGGTGACCACCTGACTGTCCAGTGTGATCCTTCCTGTATTCAGGTGTTCAAAAATAAGAAGGAGTGTCATGATCTTGGTGATACTGGCCGGACTTCTTCTCTCATCTGCATTCTGTTCACAGATGATCCTGCCGGTAGACGCCTCCATCAGGAGATAAGACGGAGCTTCTACTGCCGGGGAAGCCTGCAGTGGCAGAACGCTCATCACAAAGATCATTCCACTCATGAAACAACATAGCAACGCTTTTTTTATTCTTTTCAACGCATACGCTCCTGACAGGTATTCTATATTCATGCATATGCGGTGAAACTGTCAGTCATGCAAAGGATTCCCTCTTTTAGTACCATCTTGCCCGGAAAGAATGATATTTATCGATCAGCCTGTCCTTTTCTTCCTGAATGCTGGTTTTAAAAAGAAGATAAAGCCGGATCAGATAATCTATGGTCACTATGGCAAGGATCACGATACAGGCAGTCCGTCCCCATGCCATATCCATGGTATCGATCAGGCGCAGTACCTTTTTATGTAAAAACATCGTGATGATGATCCCGTAAAAGCCCCAGGCAATGGTGCTTTCCAGACAGATGATCCCCTTATAGTTCATGGGCTTTTCTGTGTAATCCCACCAGACTTCACCAAGGAGCCTCTGCATCATGATCCCTACCAGATATTCAAAGATGGTAGCCAGAAATGCACCTGTCAGATACAGTGTCACATAATGACCGGAAAGTGGGCTGAGCACCAGATAGCCGATCACGGCGCCAAACCCGTAGATTGGGCAGAAAGGTCCTTTGGCAAATCCCCTGTTTGTCAGTTTACGGTTACAGAATGACATGTACACCGATTCCACAAACCATCCCAGAATACTGTAAATGATAAAAGCCGCTACCAGATGATACACATCTGAGCCAAATAATTCTCTTGTCCACATAATCATGTCCCCCTTTATAAGACATAACGAATCATATCAGAAAAAATCTTCATATGCAACAAGAAAGAATCCTGCCCGGATGGCTTTTTTGTCATTGGAACATTACGGAGTAATTTCCTGTGACACAAAAAAGTCTCTGACATACGTCAGAGACTTTCCTGGCTATAATTAGTTGTATTTACGTTTTCTTGCAGCTTCAGATTTCTTCTTACGTCTTACGCTGGGCTTCTCGTAATGCTCTCTCTTACGGATCTCCTGCTGGATACCAGCTTTTGCGCAGCTTCTCTTGAAACGACGTAAAGCGCTATCTAAAGTCTCGTTTTCTTTAACGATTACGTTTGACATCTCGCACCTGACCTCCCTTCAGTCCCTTCCTAGCAACATTGACTGATTGGGTTATTCTTGTGCATTCACATACACATGAATGATTATATACATATTTCATTCGCAAGTCAACCCATAATTTACTATTTTCATCACGAATTTTAATTATTTGATCTGTTCTCCCAGAACCTCTGCACTCTTTCTGATGGCTTCCTCAATACCAGCAGGGTTCTTACCACCGGCCTGGGCCATGTTCGGACGTCCGCCGCCGCCACCGCCAACCAGTGCTGCGATTCCCTTGATCAGGTTGCCTGCATGGGCACCCTTCTTCATCGCACCATCTGTAGCCATGGCAACCATATTTACCTTGCCATCAAGATCAGACATCAGAACGATTACACCTTCTGAAATCTTGGCCTTTAACTGGTCTCCCAGGTCTCTCAGTCCGTTCATATCAACGCCGGACACCTTTGTTGCCAGTAATTTCACGCCATTTACCTCAACAACCTGATCCATGACATCACCAAGTGCCTCTTTTGCGGCCTTACTCTTTAAGGACTCATTTTCACTCTGCAGGGCTTTCAGTTCAGCCATCAGGTGCTCTGCCCTTTCTGCCAGAGATGCAGGGGATGTCTTTAAAATCTTGGCGGTTTCTGCAAGTCTCTCTTCCATTTCCTGATAGTAAGCAGTTACATTCCTGCCTGTGATCGCTTCAATACGACGGATACCTGCCGCTACACCAGACTCGGAAAGGATCTTGAAGGATGCGATATCTCCGGTATGTCCTACA
>CACXDC010000031.1 GCA_902766365.1 uncultured Lachnospiraceae bacterium
ATCAACTGCGAAGCACCTGGAAATTCAAGTGAATTATTAAAGAGCGCAGTAGCAATGCTGGAAAAGGCAACTTATCAAGATGCAGCACTGGATTCCCAGGTAAGCCACGAAGCTTATGAAACCATGAACGGTGGTATCCAGTACGTATGTGAAGGACAGATGACAAGTGCAGAAGTAATTGCACAGGCAAAAGAATTAAACGAAACAGCGCAGTAAAAGAAATGGCTATGGGGCTGTGCATAGGAATGCACGGCCCCTTTGGCAAAGGAGGAGCAACGTGGCACTGAAAGGGAAAAAATATGTATGGATCTGTATTATACCGGCAATGCTGCTGATCGCAATGTTTTTAGTATATCCGCTGATCAAGACAGTAATCTACAGCTTTTCGTCCTGGTATAATTTCTCGCCAAAGAGCGAATGGATCGGACTGGAAAATTATAAGAGACTGCTTTCCGATATGGTAATGCCGGTGGCGTTCCGGAATACGGCAATTCTGATCGTGGGAGTCCTGATTTTTCAGGTTGGATTTGCACTTCTCCTTGCAATCATGGTAGACAGCGTACATCATGGATTCAAGATCTTCCGTACGGTTTACTTTTTCCCGATTGTCATATCAGGAACGGCGATCGGTCTGATGTTTACCCTGATCTACAAATATGAATACGGACTGTTAAATTACATTATTACCCTGTTCGGATATGACAAGCAGGTATGGATCACGCCAAAGACGGCGATTTTCCTTACACTGATCCCTGTATTATGGCAGTATATCGGATTTTATTTCGTTATCTTCCTGACAGGCATTTCCAAAATACCGGAGGATATCTATGAGTCGGCAATGTTAGACGGTATTACACCGATCAAGAAGATCATATATATCACGATCCCAATGCTGAAGGATGTGCTGATCTCCACGATCGTACTGGTGGTATCCGGATGCTTCCGTGTATTTGATACGGTATATGTAATTACCAAGGGAGGTCCCATGAACTCCAGTCAGCTGCTCAGTACCTATATGTATCAGATGGCATTTGAAAAGTACAATGGCGGATATGCCAGTGCCATTGCCATCGTAATGATCATTATCGGAGTACTGCTGACGATTGGACTTCGGAAACTCTTAAAAGCAGATGCAGAAGATTGAAAGGCTTGATGAAGATGAAAAAAATAAAGTTAGGTAATGTAATTGTATATCTGTTTCTGATCTTTTGGCTTCTGGTCACACTGATTCCGCTTTTGTGGGTATTTGAGAACTCCTTTAAGTCATCAGAAGAGATCCTGTTAAACGGGATCGCTCTGCCAAAGGGTCTGAATTTTGCAAATTATCAGTCTATTTTCTCTTATCCGGATGTAAATATGCTGCGGGCATTTTTTAACAGCTTCCTGATTTCCGGTGGAGTAGTTGTCGGTGTGATCTGTATTGGCGGTCTTGCTGCATTCGGGCTTGGCAGATTTGACAGCTGGATCGGCAAAGTGGTAGATGCTTTCATGGTAGCGTGCCTTCTGGTACCAAGCTTTGCAACCATGATCCCCAACTTTGTAACAGTAAATAAGCTTCCCATTAAGGAAACCTATTTTGCGGTGATCGTACCTCAGGTGGCAGGAAACCTGTGCTTTGCCATTATGCTGCTTTCTTCCTATATGAGATCACTTCCCAATGAACTGGATGAAGCGGCGATTATTGACGGAGCAGGCCCTTTCAAGGTGCTGAAGAATATTACGATCCCGCTGACAAAGCCCATGTTTGCCACAGTAGGTATCATGGTATTTATCTGGTCTTATAATGACCTTGTTACTTCTCTGGTTTATGTTTCCAACCAGAAGCTGAAACCGGTCTGTGTAATCCTGACCATGGTAAGCAATATGCACGGTACGGATTACGGAGCCATGATGGCAGCCATCTTTATTACGGTCATTCCGGTACTGATCCTTTATATCTGTTCACAGGAAATGGTGATCAAAGGACTGACCGCAGGAGCAGTAAAGGGATAGAAAATGAAGATTTACAGTAATCATATCGGATTTGAACAGTCTGATCGGAAAACAGCAGTCCTGGAAGCAGAACAGGAACTGCAGGAATTAAAAGTATACCTCTGCAGTGAGGAAGGAAAGCAGTTTCCTGTCAGGACCGGGAAATGTGAAAGAATAGAGGAGTGGTCAGACCATTACTATTATCCTCTTGATTTTTCACAGGTCACGGAACCAGGAAACTACAGACTGATCGCAGAAAACGGAGAAGAGAAAACCTTTACCGAGCTTTTCCCGGTCACGGACTATTACCTGAATATGCAGATGGTAAATGCGTCAAGGGCATATTTCAAAGGAGAAAGAGATTCCGGTGAATGGCTGAAGGCAGACAAAGCACTTTCCTTTGACGGTCCAAGAGAAGGCATCAGAGATCTTCATGGCGGCTGGTATGATGCCACAGGAGATTTTGGGATCCATTTAACCCAGCTTTCCCATACGGGGATCTACAATCCCATGCAGTCACTGCTTCCTTCCTATGTGTGTTTTGCAGTTGCAGACCGGATAGAAAAGGAGAAACTGAGAGATTGCAGGATCCTGAAAAAGGAGCTTCTGGATGAAGCTTACTGGGGTGCTGATCTGGCTATGCGGCTTTACTGCGAGGGCGGAAGCTTTTTACGGTCAGTGGACCGTGGAGAGGCCTTTTCAGAAAAGCAGCACAGGAAAATTGACTATGAGTATTTTCACTTCAGCGGACATGAAGAGGATCAGAGCTATCTGCAGGAAACGATAGAAGATAAAAATTATGAAACCGGGCTTCGCAGTGGCAGCGGACTGGCAGTAGCAGTACTGGCACAGGCAGCGGGACATGGTAGCGCTTCCGGAGAGTACACATGCAGTGAGTATCTGGAAACGGCCAGAAAGGCATTCCGGTATCTCATGGAAAAGAATGAGCAGCAGATCAGTGATGGCAGGTGGAACTTCCTTGACTGGTATCTGGGACTGACTGCAGCAACAGAACTGTATGCGGTCACAGAGGATGAGGATTATCTGCAGGCCTGCCGGTATCTGGAAAAGGGCATGGAACGGTATCTGGTGGAAATGAAAGAAGGAAGCTGGTTCCTTGCAGAAAGAGAACAGCTGTATTTCCATCCGTCAGATGAAGGACTTCCCCTGATCGCACTGATGCGGTATGGACAGGTGGAACCGGATCCGGAGAAAAAGAAGAGAGCACTTACCATGGCAGAGGATGCCATGCGGCATGTGCTTTCCATCAGTAAATCGCCTTTTGGGTATGCAGCCTTTACCTGGAAGAAACGGGTAGAGGACAGAGAAGAAGAGAATCGTTTCTTTTTCCCTCACGATACCAAGGCAGCTCCCTGGTGGCAGGGGGAAAACGCAAGGATCGCTTCCCTTGCATCAGCAGCGCTTTTCCTTTCAAAGCTTACAGAGGAAGAGGAGCTTGTGGAAGAACTGGTTCTCTTTGCACAGAAGCAGCTTGACTGGATCATGGGATGTAATCCCTTTGACAGTTGTATGATAGACGGATATGGAAGAAACAATATCCGGTATTTCTTTAAAGGTCAGTATGACTTTATGAACAGCCCCGGCGGTATCTGCAACGGTATTACTGCAAGAAGCAGTGATGACAGGGGACTGGAATTTGTAATGAAACCCACGAAGGATTGTGACGACAACTGGAGATGGGCAGAACAGTGGATTCCGCACGTGGCATGGTACCTGTATGCGGAAGGACTGAAATTGTTATAGGTGATATAAAATGACGTCAAAATATATGCAGCGCAAGCGTATTATGATCAAAATGGAGAACATGGAAAAGTATCCGCTGACGATCGTACACGCACCCATGGGATATGGAAAAACAGTAGCAGTAAAAGAATATTTACGGGAAGCACAGGCAGATTATGTATGGGTTTCCCTCTCGGGAAACGGAATGGGGGCAGATGATCTCTGGGAGAGACTGTGCCATGCCATGAAAAATACCGATCAGGAGCTTTCAGAGAGACTGGCCTCCATAGGCTACCCTTATGATGGCTTTAAGAGGAATGCCGTTATGGATGCCCTGATGGACCACGATTACCGGAAGAATCTGCTTCTGATCTTTGATGATTTCCAGTTTGTAGAGGATGCCAATGTCTTTGAAATACTGAAGGGGATCGTACAGGAGAGGATCAACAGGCTGCATATTGTTATCATCACAAGGGAGCTTGCGAGGCTGGATGCCGCAGATCTTTATCAGAAGCAGCTCTGCTGTACCATAACAGAGAAGTCTCTGAAGTTTACAAGAGAAGAAACGTTCCGCTATCTGGATTTTATGGACTGTCAGATGACAGAGGAAGAAAAGGAACGGGTTTATCAGATCACCGATGGCTGGGAATCCATGCTTTATGTGACAGCCAAGGGAATCAAACAGGGGCTGCCGATCGGCAAAAGCGCAACGGCAGACGATATTATCGAACAGAATTTTTACCATAATCTCAGTGACATGGAAAAGCAGGTGCTGGCAAAGCTCTGTGTACTGAATTCCTTCAGCAGGCTGATGGCGGCAGAGGTACTTGATGATGCCGTGCAGTATCAGCTGTTTGAAGCACTGACGGATAAAAATATATTTTTTGTATTTCAGGAATCAGATCATACCTTCCGGATGCGGAATATCTTAAAGGATTATATTTATGAAAGGGCACTGATCGACAGAATTGATTTTACTGATGTTTACCGGAAAGCAGGCAGTTTCCTGCTGAAGGAAAAGCAGTATGCGGGAGCCTTTGAATATCTGCTCAAGGCAGGAGAGGTAAGAAAGATCCTGCAGATCCTGAATGAAGATATCCAGAATGAAAAGGGTACCTGGAATAATGTGGACCTGAACCTGATCTTTGAAAAAACGGAAGAGGAGATCTGTTTTGATTATCCTTTTGCCTATATTAAATATCTGATGATGTATGCCATGGAAAAGGGACACAATTATGCAGCCCCGGTCAATGGCAGGCTGAAAAGGCTTGAGGATCATTACCGGGAGGCGGATGATGCAGAAGAGCTGAAAGCTATGGTTTCGGGAGAGATCTGCATGGTGTGCAGCCGGATGGCATTTAACAGGATAACCAAAATGGAGCAGTATGCAAAGGACAGTGCAGCGTTCCTGGATGGCGGATGCTCCTCCATCATTACCAGAAAAACAGAGTTTACCTATGGACTTCCCAGTCTTCTTATGGGATATGTGAAGGAAGCAGGGGAACTGAAGAAAACCGCAGAAGAACTGGCGTGCTTTGGAAAATGTCTTTCCCGGGTAACAGATGGATTTGGCAGTGGATGTGATTCTCTTGCAGCAGCGGAAGCAGCGCTTGAAATGGGACAGATGGAGCAGGCGGAGCTGCATGCCTATAAGGCCTACTACAAGGCCAAATCCTCCGATCAGCTCAGCATTATGATCTGTGCCAAGCTGGTACTGGACCGGCTTTCCATTCTGCAGGGAAATGAGTCAGAACAGATCCTTTCCAATGACACACTGAGAGAAGAAGTGATCGCAGCAGACAATAAGATACTGAACACCACGTACGATCTGTGTGATGCCTACCGTAAGAGCTGCATGGGAAAAACAGAAGGAATACCGGAGTGGATCCGGAAGGGAGAACTGGAAAAAGGAAATTTCTATGCACAGGCACCCGGTTTCTTTTATGTAGTTTATGGAAAGTGTCTGCTGCTTGATAAGAAATATATTGAACTGGATTCGCTCTGTGAATCCATAGAGACATTGCTGCGGCCATATCAGTACCATCTGGTCAGAATGTATTTCCTGATCTATGAATCGGTCAGCAAGAGTTATCTGGAGAGCAGAACCAGAGGAGAGCAGATCCTGAAGGAGGCTCTTTTGCTGGCAGAGCAGGATCACCTGATCATGGCATTTGCAGAAAACACAGGACATATCAGACTGATGCTGGAATCCCTCCTGAAACGGGGCAAGGATGATTATATTGAAGAAATTCTGGGGTACTGCAACAGATACCAGCTGCAGTTAAAGAGGCTGCATACCTCCAGTATTTCCCTGACAGACAGAGAAACGGATATCTTGAAACTGCTGGATGAAGGATATACCCATGAGGAGATCGCAGGAGAGATCTATATATCGGTGGCAACTGTCAGATATCATATCAAGAATATTTATCAGAAAATGGATGTAAATAACAAGATTCTGGCGCTGCGCAGAGCCAAGGAGATGAATCTGATCTAAGAGAGGAGAAGTGGACATGGAAAGTAATGCAAATATTGTAAAATACTGGAAAACACAGCCGACAGTCCTTTCGGGAATGGTGAAAAGGAGCAGGGAGCTGACAAAGGAATTTGTGGAACTCTACCGGGAAGTAAAACCGACCCACCTTTATCTGGTGGCAAGCGGCACTTCACTGAATGCAGAAGAAGCGGCAATCCCGTTTCTGACAGAGCTCCTTCAGGTGGATGTAGCCTGTATGCCTTCCTCTTATTTACATAATATCCATGGCAGCCGGCCTCTTATCGTATTTCTGTCGCAGGGTGGATCATCCACCAATACGCTGAAGGCCATGGAGGCGCTGAAAGACTATCCGGCGATCACGGTCACAGGCGAGGAAGTATGTGAGATCGCTGCAAGGAGCAGTCACCATATGGTGATCGGCTGCGGGGAAGAACCGGTTGGACCCAAAACAGTAGGATATACGGCATCCGTGATGATCCTGTATCTGATGGCGCTGGAAGCAGCACTGGCGGCAGGAACAGTCGCAGAAAAGGAATATGAGGAAATAAAGGAATGTCTGATGGAAGGTATTTCCTGCATGGATCACAATATGAAGACATTTGTTTCCTGGATGGACCGGTACGGAAAAGAACTGGAAAAGATAAAGAAATATTTCTTCGTGGGACATGGATCAGGGGCTGCAGCACTGAAGGAAGGCTGTCTGAAGATCCTGGAGACGGTCAAGTATCCGGCTTCCAGCTATGAGTTTGAGGAATATCTGCATGGACCGATCCTGGCGGCAGATCAGGAAACAGGACTTTTCCTGTTCCCGGCAGGCGGAGAAGAGGAAAGAGAACGCTTCCGGAAGCTGGCAGAATGTCAGGGAAAATATTCTGCCTATACCTATACCTTTACCGATCAGACAGAGGAGACCACAGAGAAGGTGATCGGCATAAGAAGGACAGGAAGGGACTGTACAGAGGTCTTTGAAAATATAGTCATTCCGCAGTACCTGGCGGCAGTTGTGCAGGGAGCACTGGGGGTAGCGGACGGGTCGCCGCTGTATGATGAATATACAGCAATCTGTCCGACAAAGTATAACAACGGCAAATAATAAACGGGTTGGAGGAAGTTATGGAGTATGTACTTGGGATTGATTCCGGGGGCACGAAGTTTCTGGTAAAGGCAATCGGAATGGATGGAACAGAATTAGCGGAATATGAAGGGAATCCGGCAGGACTGTACCGGTTTTCCAAACAGGACGCCGTCCGGATCATTCAGAATAATCTGGAAATCTGTATCAGCCAGGCGGCTCTTTCCAAAGCAGACTGTCAGGCGATCGTGTGTGGGACTACCGGAATTGACAGTGACGAGGACCGCAGGGAGGTAGAAGGTGTCTATCATTCGCTGCCGGGATATCATTGTCCGGTCCTTTGCATCAATGATGCAGAGGCAGCACTGTATGCTGCGACAGGCGGTATCGGAGTGGTGCTGATTGCAGGTACTGGTTCCATAGCTTTTGGCCGCAACAGGCAGGGAGAGATCCACAGATGTGGTGGCTGGCCGCCCTGTATTTACGGAGATGAAGGATCCGGTGTGTGGCTGAATGAAAAAGCGCTGGAATATATGAGTCATGTACTGGATGGGAGAAAGAAGAGAACCCTTCTGTATGACCTTCTGAATCAGGAACTGGTGATCCAGGGTCCCAAGGATCTGATCCGGATCTGCCAGCGGATTGAAAAGGAGAATGCAGGATTTTTAAAGCTTGGTCCTGTGATCATGCGTGCGGCAAGAGAAGGGGATGAATATGCACTGGCCATTTTGCAGGAGGAAACAGCGCTTACCGTATCTCTGACAAAGGCAGTGATCAGAAATCTTCAGATGGAGCAGGAACCTTTCCGGGTAGGAGCCTGGGGCAGCGCCATTGTAAAAAATCCCTATCATTTCAGACTTTTCAAAGAAGAGCTGGAAAAGGAATATAAAAATGTGACGGTAGGGATTGCGGACAGGGATGCAGCTTACGGAGCCTGTCAGATCGCACTGGATATCCTGGAAGAAAAGAAAGATATTTATACGTTTTCATAAAGATAAAGAAAGAGATAAAAAAGGACTCCCGGATGGATAAGGGAGTCCTTTCTGATATCAGGTGTAAAATAACCTGATGGATTAATTCTGTGTTACGGATACGTTGATGCCGTTGACTTCTACCTGATCGTTGATCTCAATGACAAGACAGCGTCTGCCGTCCACCATCATGGTGTTGACAAGATCGGCACGGTCCGGATTGACCTTTACAACAACATCTGGGGTTTTGACCTCAAAGGATCTGGTGCTTGCCACGTTGCTGACAAAGAGGGCAGTATCATCACCGGCTGCGGCATCATAGAGGGCATCAAAGTCCTTCAGCTTTTCTTCTTCCACACCGCTTTTTTCAAGAAGATTCTTGACTTCCTTTTTGTCGAGGGTAAGAGGTTCCGGAATCTCCTTATGTTCCTCGATAATCTCAGCAAGATTTTCATGGATGCTTTTTACGACCTCGTACTCGCAGTCTTCACCGAGGGTCTCCTCGATGATCGTCTGGAAGGTTTCCTTCTGGCTTCCGGCAGATAAAGGAAGAGAACAGCCAAGGATCCCTTCTACGAACTCACTGTGGGGCTCTTCAGGGTTCTTGTTAAAGAACAGCGTACTGTGGATATCGGTCGCTCTGTCATTGAAGGAAGGGAAGAGAAAACC
>CACXDC010000032.1 GCA_902766365.1 uncultured Lachnospiraceae bacterium
ATTCATGATCCTGTCAAGATCCAGTTTATTTCTTCTTTCTTCTTCCAGAATATAGCAGTAGATTGCCCGGAAGGCGATCTCCTTCGTACTGATCCGCTTCTCCACCGTCCACTCATAATCGATCACCGTAAACTGCTCATCCTTTACAAGGATATTGGCAAAGATCAGATCGTAATCTGTCACACCACTGTCTTCCCCATAGGAAATAAACTGCAGATACCGGTCAAACAGTCTTTCAAATTCCTCTGTATTATCCTGGAAAAGTGCCTTATCCATCAGCTCTTCCAGTGTCACACCCTCTTCAAAGGCAAAGCTGGCATAACTGCCATCCACCGGAAGGGTACATTCATTGATCTTAAGGTCACTTCCCGCATAACGTTCCTTTAACAGTCTGCAGGAGTGCTCCATCTCCCGTACATGGCCTTTCGCCTGCTCTGTCAGCGGATATTTCCGGATCTCCCTGCCCTCTGCAGTCTCCAGAAGCGCAGTGCAGAGCTGGTATTCTTCTGCCCGGTCATTGCTGTATTTCACATAGGTTGTCTGCGGCATTTTCCCCGTGACCACCATAAAGGAATTGGAGAAATCCGGGAAGCTTCCATCCTCGATCAGTCCGTCATATACATATTTTTCATTAAAGGTGATCAGTCTGTCCCTGTCAAAGTTCCGGATATTATCTGTCAGTTCTCCTACCACCGGCAGTCTCCTGTCAGAGTAGATCACTGTCGGGAATTTATAATCCGGATAGGGATAATAAAAGGAATAATCAGATACCCCGCAGCTTTCCAGGATCCTGCTGAGCCCCTTTCTGCTGAAGGTTCTGGCACTGCCGCCATCCGGATAGCCTTCCAGGCCGGAAAACCAGGTTCCAAGGTGATCCTCTTTGCATCCTGCAAAGTACTTCAATCCCAGTTTATTTTCAATGGCGATCACCAGATGACCGCCCTTTTTCACATGGCGCATCATGATCTTCAGGAAATCTTCATAAGGTGTTTTCGAAGGAATATAGGATGCTCCGTATTCAAACACACCGATCAGACATACGAAATCATAGTCTGCCGGAAGCTCCGGCTCGATATCCTTAAAGTTTCCCACATGGATCGTGATATTATCCTGATCCTGGTTTCTCCAGGCATTGATATGGCTTCTTCTGGCAGACAGATCCACACAGGTCACTTCTCCTGCCTTCTGCGCCAGCTTGTCCGTGATCGCACCACATCCTGATCCGATCTCCAGCACCTTATGCTCTTTCGTAATGGGAAGCCAGTCTACAATATTGGCCCGCAGGGGAGATAAATGATACAGGATCGGCCAGCTGTTTTTCGCTTCGATCAGCTCCTGATATTCTACTTTGGAAGCATTCTTTACGATGCCAAGCAGCTCATCCTCAATGGCGCCGTCACTGTACAGATCTTTTCCCGGATAATGGCTGTAATCCAGTCTGACATTACCGATTCTTTCCGGCAGACTGCTGATCAGCTCCTCCTGCTGCAACCGGATCGGCTTTCTTACTCCATCCTGATTCATGGGTTTACTCCTTTTCCTGCTGTGAAAGTTCCTTCACAACAACTCTGGAATTCATATCATAATATCCGACTGTATCCTTATCAGAGATCACAGTCATATTCATCACATCATACAGCCTGTGATATACCTGGAATTCTTCCTTTTCAAAACCGGTCACCCCAAAGGAAAGAAGATATTCCCCTCCCTGCAGGTCGATCTTCTGGGTAAAGGTAACCTCCATGTCACTGCCTGCCTTTACAGGAGAAAGAAATGCCTTTTCCACCATGGTATTGGTCCCTGTGATCTCCACGCCCTTGATATTCTTGATCGTAAAGGCAAAGATCGGGGCTTCTATGTCATGTTCAAAATGCACCTGCATGGTGATCGTACATTCTTTTCCCTTCAGCAGTGCACTGGTCTCTCTTCCCATATCATCCGTTATTTTATATCCGGTGATCATGGCATCTTTGGTGCCATATTCCAGAAGATCCGGATTCACTTCACTTTTCGCTGTGCCTGCCGCCGCTGCCGCTGCAGCCGTGATCTCCTGATCGGAAAGCAACCCCTGATCGTCCGCAGCCGGTACATACTGGCCTACCAGTACCTGTTTATAGGCATCGATCATTTCCTTGGGTGAGCCTTCGCCAAGCTTCACGCCCTGATTCAGCAGAACCACTCTGTCACAGTATTTGCTGATGCTGCTGAGGTCATGGCTGACGAAGACGATCGTCTTTCCCATCTCCTTGAATTCTTCAAACTTGTGATAACACTTGGCCTGGAAGAAAACATCTCCTACTGATAGCGCTTCATCCACGATCAGGATCTCCGGCTCAATATTGATGGCCACAGCAAAAGCCAGCCGTACAAACATACCGCTGGAATAGGTTTTGACCGGCTGATATACATAATCCCCAATATCTGCAAAGTTTAAAATATCATCCATCTTTGCATCAATTTCCTTCTTGGAGAAACCGATCATCGTACCGTTCAGATATATATTTTCAATACCATTATATTCCATATTAAAACCGGCGCCCAGCTCCAGCAGTGCAGAGATCCTTCCATTGACATGGACTGATCCTCCTGTCGGGTTCAAAACACCTGTTATTATTTTCAGGATCGTAGACTTGCCGGAGCCATTGGTTCCAATGATTCCCACAGTCTCTCCCTGATAGATCGTCATGTCCACGCCCTTTAAGGCATAGTGCTCCTTGTAGCGCTTCTTTCTGCCAAATCCAAGAGCCTCCTTCAGACGGTCTGAAGGTTTATCATACAGTTTATAGGCCTTTTCCAGTCCTTCTACCTGTATTGCGACCTTTTTTTCATCCATTTTCTCAGTTCCTTTCTCTGCTCCTTCAGGGGCTTATCAGAGCCTCCCTACAGAACATCTGCAAAGTGAACCTTCAACCGTTTAAAGATCAGTGATCCCACACAGAACAGTGTCACAGTAAAGATCCAGAAATACGTGGAGGAATAAAAGTGTTCAAAGAACCATTCATCTCCATAAATCGCATTGCGATATCCATTGACAATATAAACAAGGGGATTGAGCTTCACCAGTGTTACCAGTCTGTCATCCCCGATCTGGCCGATGTTCCAGAGGATCGGCGTCGCCCACATCCCAACCTGCAGACCGATATTGATGATCTGGGAAAGATCCCTGAAAAATACCGTGATCGCACAGGTGCAGTAGCTCATTGCCAGCATCAGTACAAACAGGCAGAAGCTGTAATATACGATCTGAATCGTATAGATAGTCGGATAATATCCGTAGATTCCGGCTACCACAAGCAGCACCCCTGCAAAAAATACATGAATGAACGTAGCCGCCACCAGTTTGATGATCGGCAGGATACTGATATTAAATACCACCTTTTTTACCAGGTAGCTGTACTCCAGAAGGGCATTGGTCCCACTGGTGATCCCTTCTGAAAAATAAAACCAGGGAACAAGGCCCGCTGTCAGGAAAAGTACATAAGGCACTTCCACACCGCTTGCTACCATCTCACTTCTGGTATTAAAGATCACATCAAAGACCACATAGTACATGGCTACTGTTACGACCGGCTGTACCAGAGCCCAGAGAAATCCAAGATAGGAACCGGCATAACGCTTCTTAAAATCATTTTTGGCAAGCTTCCAGATCAGCTCCCTGCTCTGAAAAAGTTCCTTCGGGATAATAAACATCCGGTCATAATACACACTGAAGATCACACAGGCCAGAAGAAGAAGTGCACAGGCACAGAATTTCTTCAGATTCTCCGTATGGATATCCGGTGCCAGCGGATTATTATGGGTAACTACCATAATACCCACCAGGATGCAGATCCCCCAGAAAATGCCAATTCCCACCGGCTTTGGAACCGATTTCAGCACAGATGCCAGTGATTTCTTTTCTTTACTGTTCATGCTGTCCTTTTCTCCATTCGGTGTATGCTGCAAGTCCGCCCCACTTCTGATCCTTGTCTGACATCACAAGCTCAGTTCCCGGTGCAAAAGGCCATTCCACACCGATATCAGGATCGTCAAATTTAAGGCCGCCCTCATCACCCGGATGATAGAAGTCCGTACACTTGTAGGCAAACTCGGCATAATCGGAAAGCACAAGGAATCCATGTGCAAAATTCTTGGGGATAAAGAACTGCTTCTTATTCTCTGCTGAAAGCACAACACCATGCCACTTTCCATAAGTTGCAGAGCCGGGACGCAGGTCAACCGCCACGTCAAAAACCTCTCCACTCACCACACGCACCAGCTTGTCCTGCGGATACTCGATCTGGAAGTGCAGTCCTCTCAGTACATTCTTTACGGAAGCGGACTGATTGTCCTGTACAAAGATCTGATCGATCCCTGCTGCCTTATAGTCATTGTAATTGTAGGTTTCCATAAAATATCCTCTGGCATCCCCATACACTGCCGGAGTAATGATCTTCAGTCCTTCGATCTCACATGTCTCAACTGTTATTTTTCCCATTTCTGTCCTGGAACGTCTCTACAGACCTTCCGCAACCTCCTTTAAATATTGTCCATAATTGGTCTTCATCAGTGGCTCAGCCAGTTTTAAAAGCTGCTCCTTATCAATAAAGCCTCTCTTGTAGGCGATCTCTTCAATACAGGAAATATAAAGCCCCTGTCTCTTCTGGAACGCTGCCACAAAATCAGCCGCATCCAGCAGGGAATCATGGTTTCCGGTATCCAACCATGCAAAACCTCTGCCAAGGGTTTCCACCCGCAGGGTTCCTCTTCTCAAATATTCATTGTTGATACTGGTGATCTCGATCTCTCCACGTGCAGAGGGTTTCACATTTGCTGCGATCTCCACTACATCATTGTCATAGAAATAAAGCCCCGGTACCGCATAATTGCTCTTTGGATGCTCCGGCTTTTCTTCAATGGAAAGAGCCTTCCCATTCTCATCGAATTCTACCACGCCATACTCCCTTGGATCTCTGACATAATAGCCGAAGATCGTTGCTCCGCTTTCTCTGGATGCCACTTCCCGAAGCACTTTTGAAAAGCTCTGTCCATAGAAAATATTATCTCCAAGTACCAGTGCCACAGAATCATCTCCGATAAAATCAGCACCAATGATAAAGGCATCTGCCAGCCCCCTTGGCTGCTCCTGTACAGCATAGGAAAACTTCATGCCAAGCTGGCTTCCATCGGAAAGCAGCTCTTCAAATACGTGAATATCACGTGGTGTGGATATAATCAAAACCTCCCGGATCCCGGCCAGCATCAGTGTGGATAACGGATAGTAGATCATGGGCTTGTCATAGACCGGCATGATCTGCTTGCTGATGGCCTTGGTGAGAGGATATAATCTGGTTCCTGAACCTCCTGCCAGAACGATTCCTTTCATTGCATAACCCTCCATTCCATGCATTGCATAATCTATATCAGTATACCACAAAATGGGAGCGATTGTAAATCACTCCCATTTTATCTGCGTTTTCGTTATCTGTATTTCTTCACCATTGACAGCATTTCTCTGTCGATGGTCTTCTTTCATCTGTTTCCAGATCCCGTCAGAGCGCACTGCATTTCCTGCACTGCATATCTTACTTCGTGTGATACA
Source organism: uncultured Lachnospiraceae bacterium (assembly GCA_902766365.1). Lineage (GTDB taxonomy): Bacteria > Bacillota > Clostridia > Lachnospirales > Lachnospiraceae > Suilimivivens. Next base: position 5,582 of record CACXDC010000032.1, read on the forward strand.
TATCCTCGTAATACTTCTGATAATCACCACTTGTTACGTTCTTCATCCATTCCTCATGTTCAAAGAACCATGCGATAGTCTTCTTAATGCCATCCTTAAAGCAGGTCTCCGGCTCCCAGCCGATCTCTGCCTTGATCTTGTCCGGTGCGATCGCATAGCGTCTGTCATGTCCCTTACGATCCTCTACATAGGTGATCAGATCTTCACTGACCAGTGCCTTTCTTGGATCATCCTCAGGAAGCATTTCCTGCAGTGTATCCAGGATAATATGGATGATCTCGATATTCTGCTTTTCATTGTGTCCGCCTACATTGTAAGTCTCAAACAGGCGTCCCTTTTCCTGCACCATATCAATGGCCTTGGCATGATCTTCCACATACAGCCAGTCACGAACATTCTTACCGTCTCCGTAAACCGGAAGCTTCTTGCCCTGCAGGGCATTGTTGATGATCAGCGGGATCAGCTTCTCCGGGAACTGATAGGGTCCGTAGTTATTGGAGCAGTTGGTGATATTGGCCGGAAAATGATAAGTATCCATATATGCCTTTACCAGCATATCAGATCCTGCCTTGCTGGCAGAATAGGGGCTGTGCGGTGCATAAGGCGTTGTCTCATAGAAATAGCCGCCATCCTCGCTTAAGGAACCATATACTTCATCGGTAGATACATGCAGGAATTTCTTATCTGCCTTAAAGGTACCATCCGGAAGCTCCCATGCTGCCTTGGCACAGTTCAGCATGACAGCGGTTCCCAGTACATTTGTCTGCACAAAGACCTCCGGGTGCTTAATGCTGCGGTCTACATGGCTCTCTGCTGCGAAGTGGACTACTCTGTCAATATCATTCTCGGCAAATACTTTGCTGATCGCTTCCTTATCACAGATGTCTGCCTTCACAAAAGTATAATTGTCTCTCTTTTCAATATCCTTCAGGTTCTCCAGATTACCTGCATAGGTCAGGGCATCCACATTGATGATCCTGATCTCATTGTCATACTTCTTAAACATATAATGAATATAATTTGAGCCAATAAAGCCGGCTCCTCCTGTTACCAGATAGGTTCTCATTGTTTTTCTCCGTTTCTCTTTCACTGATATCTTATCTACGGTTTACTATAACGCATATCCCGCAAGATTACAACCTCTAATACCCCAGATAGCTGATGTTCATGTCTACATTTCCACTGATACCGGACACCTTACCCTTGGAGGAATACTGCCACAGATCGTACTTGGTCCTTGTATAGCTGGGTGTTGCTGCATACTGTGCCAGCCAGATCTTGTAGCCTGTCAGACTTGGAGTGTTCATGTAACTGGTAAACCATGTCTTGTTGGCATAGATGCCTGCCTTATATCCGGAGTTCTGGATCGTCTGACAGAAAGCCTTGCAGACTGCAGTACGGGTATCGGCGTTGATCGCATCACCTCTGCCATTGCTTGCCTCTACGTCAAGGAATACCGGATAACTGATGTTGTAGCCCTTGATCAGGCTCAGTACCATAGAAGCTTCCTCTACTGCTTCCACTTCATTCACTGCCTGGGTAAAGAAATATACACCTACCTTCAGGCCCGCATTCTGGGCTCCCTGGATATTGCTCCTGAACTTCGGATCCTCGATCAGGGCTCCTGTGGTAGATCCACGGTATCCGCACCGGATGATCACATAGGATACACCGCTGTTCTTCACAGCTTTCCAGTCGATACCACCGTTCCACTTGGAAACATCGATTCCCATATGTCCGGATCCGGTATCCAGTACACCATTGTCATTGAACTTATATTCCGCTCCCTGGATGACCTGCCGTCCGGTTACCTTATTTCCGTTTTTGTCAAAGAAATAAGTGGCTCCGTCGATAGTCTGCCAGCCGGTGTATCTGTACTCTCCTGTCGTTTTGCTGTTCTTTCTGTAAAATTCCTTAATATCATTATTATAATAATCTGCGTACTTGGCTTCCCGGAAATTGCCGTTGCTGTCCTTGACATACAGCTTGTCACCACTGTTATTCTTCAGATCTGTCTTGGTATCTGTCCTGGCGCTGTTTGCAGGTGTTGGCGTGGCACTCGGCACTGCTGTTGGTGTCGCTGAAGGAGATGCAGACGGACTTGCACTTACTGTTGCAGTGGCACTGGCTGATGCAGATGCACTGGGCGTTGCCGTAGGTGCTGTTGTGGGTGTCACTGCTGTTGGTGTCGCAGTTGCCTCCGGCGCCTTGGTCGGTGCCACTGTGGCTTCCGGTTCCCTGGTCGGTGCCTCCGTCGGCGCTTCTGTTGGAGTCTCCGGTTCCTTTGTTGGTTCCTCAGTTGGTGCCTCCGTTGCTACCGGTTCCGGTGTCGGATTTTCATTCCCACCGCTCTCTTCTTCAAACTTCTTTGACAGCAGCCGGAATCCTGCTGCTGTCTTGGTAGCAGGATCTGTAATATCTGACCTTGAAACCTTTTCGTAGCTGTCTTCAGACTTCTCTGTTCCCTCGATCAGTGTCTTTGTCGATTCTACCCATTCCACCGTATCTGTATTGGTGGATTCCACTTCTGTGTTATTGACCGCAGTATCCTCTACCGCTGCATTGACCTGTGCCTCTGATTTGATCTCATCAGCCACTTCTACCTTTTTATATTCAATCGTATCCTTAACGGTAATAGTCACCGCTTCCTGGCTGAAGCTGTATTCGTCAAGCCCGGATGGACCAATGATCGCTACCTTATACTTTCCTGAGGCGATACTCTTTTCATAAATAATGCCATCCTTATCATCATCCTTCAGCACATAACTCTTGCCATCCGGTGGTGTCACTTCGACTTCAAAGGCAATGCTTGGTATCAGTTTTCCGGAGGTTTTGTTGACAAACTTGATCTTCAGGTCTTTCTGGATAGAAGTCATATTCAGTGCCACCTCTATCTTGCCGGTATTTTCATCAACCTGTTTTTCCTCTTCTTCGAGCCTTTCCAGTTCTTCTGCCATGGCTCTCGAAGACTGTGCATCTGCTATGGCAAGCAGTCCGCTCTCCCCGATCACGGGAATATTCTCAATTCCTTCTCCCACCTCTGCGAAAGCTGCGATCGCTTTTGTCTCGGCTCTGGCATTCAGGTACATACTTCCCGCTACAATTCCCACTGCGATCACGATGATACCGGTCAGTGCCACTGCATAATCTGTGAGGGTACGTTCTTCAAGGAAATCTATGATTCTGCCAAGACCATCTCTCCTTCTTCTCCGGAAAGCATAGGTCCTGTCATCTTCCTCCTCATCATCTTCATAATCCTCATCGTCTTCGTAATCTTCGTCGTCTTCGTAATCTTCGTCGTCCCCGTAATCCTCGGCGCCTTCGTAATCTTCATCGGACTCGTAGTCCTCGTCCTCTTCTATCTCATCATCATAATCTTCATCAGACTCACAGGACTCTTCATCATCTTCCCCGTCTTCATACAAAGCGTCAGATTCTTCATCCTCATAATCATCCTCTTCGTAATCTTCCCCATCATAGTCCTCATCTTCTTCGTAATCTTCGTCGTCTTCGTATTCCCCGGACTCGTATTCATCATCTTCATATTCATCAGACTCGCCATCCCACTCGTCCTCATACTCTTCCATGTCATCATCATCAAAATCCATCCACTCCATGGATCTGTTTCCTGACCTTCTGTCATTTCCTGCCCGCTTTTTTTTCTTTTTAGTATGTAAAAAAAGTCTGCTCATTCCAGTTTTGATCCTCCAGCTTCTGTCTGCAACAGATATAGCAGACAGCATTTACCCAAAATAATTACATTTTAGTATATCATTTTCGCTCCGCAAGCACAATTCCTTTCTCTTTCTGCTATTCTTAAAAAATACTTAATGTCATTTTCCGTAAATATCTGCTGTCGTCTTTTCCCGGATTAAGGAAAAGCATAGGCAATTCTTCCCATTTTGGGCATTTTATACGGTAAATTAACAAAATCTTAACCGTTTTCACAAGTTTAGTCATTGACAAAGATTGTAAAAAAAATATAATATTGAATCAGATTTACAACTTATAAAAGGGGGAATTTTATATGATGTATATGCATTACTGTAGAAAGTGTCACCGGATCATGATGCTGACCGGTCACAAAATGATCTGTCCAAGGTGTACAGATCCACTCACAGAGCTTCGTATCTCCTACCTGGACTATGTAGACTTAGGTTCTGGAGAACGGGAAGCGCTTCTTCAGAAATGTGCTAACGAAAGCGAATTGTCAGACCTGAAGACGACCTACCGGATGTACAAGTACAGCAAATGGTACCGGGAGCTGCAGGCAGAAAATTCTGCCGAGCTTCCCATCACTGCCCTTCTTGCTGAAAAAGCCAACAAAGCACATCACAAGTAATACACAGCAATTCCTGCAAAGATCAGCGCCATTCCCAGGACTTTTCTTCTGGTGATCTTCTCATGGAAGAAGAAATAGCTAAGGATCAGTACCATGATATATCCGGTTGCTTCCACGATCTGCACATTGGTAAAGTCCATTCCGGAATAGGCGATGATCGTCAGGAACATGGAAAGGAACATCATTCCATATCCACAGATCACGTAGGGATTCAGATATTCATAGATCACGGACCGATAGGTTTTCTGTGCGCTTTTCTTTAACAGGATCTGTGAAAAGGATGCCACTACCACAGACAGGATCAGGATCAGTAAATGTGTATTCATTCCTTTACCTCCTTTTCACTGTTCAGTACCACGATCCCGACGATCACAAGCAGAATGCCTGCCACCTTGGTCAGTGTGATCTGTTCTTTAAATAAAAGTGCGCCAAAAACCATAGCCCACAAAAGTACTACCGCCTTATTGGAATAGGCCACCGACAGTTCCATTCTCTTGATCAGCTGCTGCCAGAGGATTGCATAAACGCCAAGCACACACAGTTCCAGTCCGTAAAGCAGAATAAAATTCAGACTGAAAGGCTCCTGCGCTGATGCAAATTTCGCCACTACACTGTTAATACTGTAGATAAAAAAAACAATCTGGAGCATCAGAATATCTTTTATCTGAAACTTCTTTTTCTGATCTTTCATAACCTTATCACCTTCCACCGGATGCTTATTACCGGATGTTCGTTTTTAAAATATGTTACTATTCTATCACATCCCTTCTGACCAGTATATTAATTTTTTATGAATTAGGTAGATTTTTAGGCAGAATAATAGTAGAATAGCAGGGTACATTCCCTTAGAACAGGAGATTATCAATGAAAAAAGAAATAAAAGACCAGAAGCTGACTGATCCCGAAATTGAAGATCTGGATCTGGAAATGGACAGCATTCCGGATGATCAGGATGATGATGAAGATACAGATACCTCTGATGATGCTGAAGCTTCTGATGGCATAAATGATACCGATGAAAATAGAGACAGCGATCTTGAGGATATCGATATGGACGGTATTCCTTCTTCCGGGAAAAAGGCTGCCGGTTCCGGCAGACAGTCCCACATCCAGCTTGGACTTCACCTGATCCTGCTGGCAGTCATCCTCTTTATTGGCGGCTTCTCTGTTTACCGTCTGGTGAAATGGAATCAGGGCACGAAGCTTGAGAAGGTCGATCCCAATGAGGATACTTCTGAATTTGACATCGAGATCAATGACATGATCATCCCCATGGATTCTTCCCGTCTGGAAGGCCATGAAGACGATGGTGTAACTACGATCCTCTGCCTTGGCAACAATCCCTTTGCCGATGACAGA
>CACXDC010000033.1 GCA_902766365.1 uncultured Lachnospiraceae bacterium
AAATACAGGGACTTTCAGAGTAAACTGGTTCCTACTATTGATAGGGAAACGATCATTGGTGTCAGAACCCCTGCAATGAGAAAGCTGGCAAAGAGCTATGCAAAAGAGCAGGAGAGCAGAGAGTTTCTGCAGAGCCTGCCACACACTTATTATGATGAGAATATTCTGCATGCCCTGCTGGTTTCGGATATGAAGGACTATCAGGAATGTGTGGAAGCAGCAGAAAGGTTCCTGCCATTTGTGGATAACTGGGCAGTCTGTGATATCTTTTCTCCAAAGGTATTTAAAAAGAATAAGGAAGATCTGATAGGCAGGATCAGAAAATGGGCAGCATCCAGGGAACCTTATACATGCCGGTTTGGCATGGAAATGCTGATGACTCATTTCCTTGAGGGAGATTTCCGGCAAGAGTATCTGGAGATACCGGCCGGAGTTCATTCAGATGAGTATTATGTGAATATGATGACAGCCTGGTTTTTTGCAACGGCACTTGCTAAACAGTGGGAGAAAACAGTTCCTTATATAGAGGAAAAAAGACTGGATCGGTGGGTTCAGAACAAAGCGATACAGAAGGCAAGGGAGAGTTACCGGATTACGGATGAGCAAAAGGAATATTTGAAAAAGTTCAAGATATAGGCAGAAAAAACAGGCTCTATACAGGAATGTCAAAAAATGTCAAACAAAACAGAGTCATATTGAAAAATGACGGTTAATATAGTATGCTTAAGAAAAATAAATCATGGGGGTAAGAATCATGAAATCGATTAAAGCAAAAATTATTGTAAGCATTATCATATGCACATTGCTTTCTTCTGCTTCTATTGGATTCTTAAGCATCAAAGATATTTACCAGACGTCCGATCAGAGTGCAGAAAAAGAAATGACGCTGACATGCCTGAATGGGCAAAGCGAGATCAATGCACAGATCGCCAAGATCGCCCAGTCAGTGGATACCTTAAGCAGCATTGCGATGGAAAGGCTGGATTTTTCAAAGTTTAAAGGAAATAATACATATGTAACACAATATACGGAATCTCTGATGAGTGACGTGGTTAAATTTGGAGAAAATACGGATGGCGCAATTTGCGTTTATGTACGGTATAATCCTGATTTCACAGAACCTACATCAGGGATTTTTCTGACCAGAAACAATACAGAAGAGCCGTTTACCAGCTCAACTCCAACGGATTTTACTATGTATGAGAAAACAGATCTGGAGCATGTAGGCTGGTATTACATACCGGTACAGAATGGTGCACCGATCTGGATGGAGCCTTATCTGAACGGAAATGTTAATATTTACATGATTTCCTATGTGGTTCCCTTATATGTAGACGGGGAGTCTGTAGGTATCATAGGTATGGATATTGATTTTTCCCAGATTACGGAAATGGCAGCAAAGGTCAAAGCGTTTGAAACAGGGTATTCATTCCTGTACAATGTGGATGGAAAGATCATGTATCATCCGGAGCTTGATAATGGCACAGGGCTGGATCAGCTTGGATTTACACAGGCAGATCAGGAATTCCTTTGTAATCCTGAAAACGCTGGTAAAATCATGGATTATACTTTCCAGAAAGAAAAAGAGAGTATTGTATTCTATGAGCTGAGTAATGGCATGTATCTGGCACTGACAGCACCGCAGGCAGAGATTACAGAGGGGGCCGTAAGCCTTTCTGCAGGCCTTGGTGGAATCGCACTTGTATGCCTGCTGCTCAGTATCGTGCTTGGCGTAATTTTAAGTATAAATATTGGTAAACCGATCTCAGGAATTACGGCTATCATCAGACAGACCGCAGATCTGAATTTCAAAAAGACCGACAAGGGGGAAGGACTCACAAAAAGGAAGGATGAAACCGGTGTAATGGCCAGTGCTGTCGGTGATATGAGAAATGTCTTCCGCAGTTTCGTGAATGATATTACAGAGACAGAAGCAGCGATCCTGGCAGATATGGATAAGCTGAATGAGATCATGCAGACAAACAGTGAAATGGCAGAGGATAATTCAGCCACAACACAGGAAATGGCTGCCGGAATGGAAGAAACTACTGCAAGTACCTCGATGATCTCAGAGAATATCAATGGCATTAAGCAGAGTACGGAGGAGATCAGAAGCCTGTCAAAGGAAGGAAAGGAAACTTCCGGAGAGGTAAAGGGAAGAGCAGACAGGCTGCAGCGTACTACCGTGGATTCCAGCAACAAGGCAATGGAAATCTATCAGGAAATGAAAGATAAGACACAGGAAGCCATAGAAAGATCGAAGGCAGTGGAACAGATCAATAATCTGACAGATAATATCAGACAGATTTCCTCCCAGACAAATCTGCTTGCACTGAATGCAAACATTGAAGCAGCACGTGCGGGTGAAGCGGGAAAAGGCTTTGCAGTGGTAGCAACGGAGATTGGTACTCTTTCCAGTCAGACCTTTGAAACGGTAAACGGTATCAATGAGATGGTAGAAGAGGTCAATGGTGCTGTTGAGAATATGACAGACTGTATCACAAGGATCATGGATTTCCTGGAAAACACAGTTGTGCTGGATTATAATTCCTTCAGACAGATTGGCGAGGAATATCAGGCAGATGCCAATACCTTTGCAGAAGCAATGAGCAGGATCAACCAGGAAATTGCAGATCTGGATAGCAAGATATGTGACATAGCAGAGTCTATTGAAAATGTCAGCGATACAGTGAGCCAGTCCGCAGAAGGTGTAAACCAGATTGCAGAGAAATCGACAGAAGCAGCATCCAAAACAGCAGAAGGATATGAGCTGCTTAATGAAAGTAAAGAAAG
>CACXDC010000034.1 GCA_902766365.1 uncultured Lachnospiraceae bacterium
CATCGACACCAACGTTTTTCATATCATCTGCGTAAAATTCGATATGATCAAAAACGTTCTTATTGGATGAACAGTCTGTAATAAAATAAGGGTCAAGTGTTTTTCCGTTGATCGCGACATTCTCCAGCTCTACCGTGATTGCTTTGGAAGATTTATTCCGAATGAAGATCTCCTGATACTGGCCCCCATCCTCATCATCTTTCAATTTTCGCAGAGTGATCTTGAAGTCATTATTATCTACGACTGCGGAACCGCTGTCATCATAACTGCAGCTTTCATCTCCCCAGCTAGCCGTGGTTGGCAGGTGGATGTCGGTAGCAGTAAGGATTGTATTGTAGCTGTCCGGCTCATAGAATTCAAAGTTGAGATCCATCCACAAGAGATAATCTGTCCCGCATTCTTCTACTGCATCATAGAAGTAAAGCTCCAATGTGGTATCTAAAGAGGAATGCGCCTTCAAATAGGAATCACTGATATATGCTCCAACCATGTAGTCATTAATACTGCAAAGATATGGATATATTTCCGCGTCTTTATTAGAGTTATTCTCGATTGTCAGATAAACATCCGGATATTCCAAACCATAACTGGCAACATCCAATCTATTTGCGGTAATCTTAAAATCACCGTTATCAAAGAGGACCGTCTCTTCGATCTGTTCCTCGCCTGGATTCTCCGGGATGGTCAGTTCTGTATGATTGTTTCCCGGATTTGTGTTTTGGCCTGGTATCGGATCTCCCCTTCTTGCAATGCCGCAGCCGCTGGCCACAGCAAGGATCAAAGCAACAGACAGTATCACGCTTAAGATTTTCCTCATTGTTCTTCTCCTTAGTCTCTTCTAGTGATCGAGTAAAGTATCTTTTGTTTGTAATATTAATTAACAGCCTAATTATAAAATACCAGTGCTCCTATTAGCAATTGAAAAAGGAGTATGTTACACTACTTAAACAATGAATCATACAAAATAGAAACGAGGCAATATATGAAACTGATCTCATGGAATGTAAACGGAATCCGTGCCTGCCACGGCAAGGGCTTTATGGATTTTTTTAATGCTATTGACGCAGATATCTTCTGTCTGCAGGAGACAAAGATGCAGGAAGGACAGTTAGTACTGGATCTCCCCGGTTATCATCAGTACTGGAACTATGCGGAAAAGAAAGGTTATTCCGGAACTGCAATCTTTACCAAAAAAGAGCCGCTTGCAGTAACATACGGAATTGGTGTAGACGAACATGACCATGAAGGGCGCGTGATCACCTTAGAGTTTGAAAACTTCTATATGATTACGGTCTATGTCCCGAATTCGCAGGATGGCTTAAAGCGTCTTGAGTACCGTATGCGTTGGGAAGATGACTTCCTGAACTATATTAAGGGACTCGAGAAAAAGAAACCGGTCGTCTATTGCGGAGATCTGAATGTCGCCCATAAAGAGATCGATCTTAAGAATCCGAAGACCAATCACATGAATGCAGGTTTTACCGATGAGGAAAGGGCAAAGATGAGTGCGGTATTAGATTCCGGCTTTATTGATACCTTCCGTTATTTCTATCCGGATACAGAGCAGATGTATTCCTGGTGGAGCTACCGCATGAAAGCAAGAGAGCGGAACGCAGGGTGGCGTATCGACTATTTTATCTGCTCGGGCTCATTAGCTGATAAGCTTGAGGATGCAAAAATACATACGGAGATCTATGGTTCCGATCATTGCCCTGTAGAACTGGATATCAATCTATAGGGAACGATAGAGCAGAGCAGAAGGCAGCAGATGCAGAGTTGCGGAGGCTGCCTTTTTGCATTTCCCATTTTGACATTTTGTTAAAGTGAGGTTGACTCTTTATCAAAGACTGTGGACACTCTGAAATGATTTTAGTATAATACGAGCATGTTTTTTCGCTTATATTATGGAAGCAAAGGGAAAACCAAGGCGAAAAGAAGGAGGAAAGGAAATGAAAAACGTTAAGAAAATTTTAGCACTCGTACTTGTAGCAGTATTCGCAGTAGGAATGCTTGCAGCTTGTGGCGGCTCTAATGGCGGCGACGCAGCTCCGGCAGGTTCAGCAGGCTCTGGTGGAGCAGCAGCTCCGGCAGGCGGAAAACATTTTATTATTGCAACTGATATGGCCTTTTATCCTTTCGAATTTGAAGACGAGAATGGCGAGATTGTAGGTATTGATATGGAGATTCTCAAAGCTATTGCTGATGACCAGGGATTTACCTATGACCTTCACTATGTAGGATGGGATGCAGCAATTGCTGAATGCCAGGCTGGACAGGCTGATGGTATGATCGCAGGCGCATCTATCACAGAGGAAAGACAGGCGAATGGCTGGATCTTCTCTGACGGGTACTATGTAGCAACACAGATTATGGCAGTGGCTGCAAATTCAGATATTGATGGATTAGATGATTTACAAGGAAAAACCGTTGCTGTAAAAAATGGTACTATGAGTGATACTTATGCTACGGAATTAAGCGAACAGTATGGCTTTACTGTTGTAAGATTAAAAACTTCTCCTGATTTATATCAGCAGGTTAATGGCGGTCAGGCAGCAGCTTGTTTCGATGATACACCGGTAGTTAAATATTACATTAATGCTGGTAAGTTTGATGGAAAGGTAGTTGATTCAACAGAAAACAGTCCGGCTGATTATGGATTTGC
>CACXDC010000035.1 GCA_902766365.1 uncultured Lachnospiraceae bacterium
AGCCACCGGTAATTCCACGCGGCAGCTATGGCAAATTTCCTATAATATTGTTATTGCCAGAGCTTCTGGCATCTCTTATACTACTTGTAAACTTTTTTCATGAATGCCTGTGTCACATCAGGGATCATGAATTCTGCATAAATAATACATACCGGAAGTTTATGCACAGGGGGATTTATGCGACTTGCTATCATAGATGATATTGACAAAGAACGGGAACAGGCTCTGCAGTTTTTTAAAGAATATCAGGCTGCACACCCTGTCATCTTTACCGTTGACAGTTTTAATTGTGCAGAGGCTTTTCTGAAAGCCTTTGTTCCCTATACTTATGATATTGTATTCATGGATATCTATATGGACGGAATAACCGGCCTGGAAGCTGCGAAAAAAATGCGCCAGACTGACCGCCATTCTCTGCTGATCTTTCTGACGTCAAGTACCGATCACATGGGAGATGCTTTTTCCGTGCATGCTTTTGATTATCTGTCAAAACCCCTGAATCCGGAACGGTTATTTGCATGTCTTGATGACTCCCTGAAGCTTCTTCCAGCCGCTGAGGAATATCTTTCCTTTTCGATCAATGGTGTGGAAATGCGCCTTTCCTTTCACAATATCGTGGTGCTCCGTGCCTATGGACATTCCACAGTACTTACAGATATTTCCGGCAGGGAATACTCCATATACACTGCTTTTTCCATGCTTACCAGGCCACTTATGGAGGATAGCCGTTTTCTTTTGGTCAGCCGTGGAGTACTTGTAAATATGGACTTTATCTCCAGGTTTACAGAAAAAACATGTGAACTTTCCGATGGGCTTTCTGTTCCGATCACTCTCCGCAAATTAAAACTGTTAGAACAATCCTGGCACAATTACGATTTTGCAAAGCTGCAGCATCAGGCAGCAGAAAGGAACCATTCCCTATGATTTTTATTTCTGAACTGATCCAGTTTCTGGTACTGATCCCGGCGGCTGTTCTGTGTCTGATCCCCATGCAGAACCAGCTTGTCCTGCCGGTCAGAAAATTAGTATTCACTACCGGATTCTTTCTGCTTCTTTCCATCCTGACCGGTGCCATACTCGCAACGGCTCTTCCGGTTTCTGCAAATACGGTAATGATCCCTGTCATTCTTTTTCTGTTTATCTGCTATGATCATGTCCTGAAAAGCCACATTTGTGTCAATGCAGGCATTTTTTTACTTGTTATGGCTCTTATGTCATTTCCGTCCAATCTCTCTATTGCCATTGACTGTCAGTTCCATCCGGATGAAAATGTCTATTCCCACTGTATTCTCATCAACGTGATCCAACTGGCACTCAGTATACTGTTTCTTGTCTTTTTCAGCTGGTTCTTCTCACGTTTTCTGAAGAAACTGGTAGACCTTATCAGTTCACCACGTATCTGGGGCATTTCCCTGCCTGTACCACTTATCTTTATCCTGCTTAACATTCTCATGCAGCCCCGGGAATACAGTACCATGTTTGTCAATCGTGTTTATGAAATGTATCTGTGGTATTTATTGCTTGCATTCTGTCTGCTCATTATCATTTATGCTATCTTTTATCTGATGGCGACCGAACTGCTCCACAGTGCGGAAGACAGGGAACGCATCCGTTTTTTTGAAATGCAGGAAAGCCAGTATCTCGCCCAGCAGCGATACATCGCCGATTCCTCCAGACAGCGTCATGATTTCCGCCAGCACCTTCTCAGCATTGCCCAGATGGTACAGAACCGGTCATTTGATGAATTATCCCTCTATCTGTCAGAATATCTTGACTCTCAGCCAGATACGCAGACCATCTTCTGTCAGAATGTTCCGGTTAATGCCCTGCTGAATTATTATGCTTTCAAAATGGATCAGGATCAGATCCGGCGCAACTGGCGGATCAGCCTGCCGGATAAGCTTCAGATCACTGACACCGAGTTCTGCTCTCTCCTTGGCAATTTGCTGGAAAATGTCTGGCACGGCTGTCAGACACTGCCTGCTGCAGAACGATATCATAATCTCACGATCTGCCCGGAGCATGACAGCTTTCTTTATCTGGTATCCGCAAACAGCTTTGATGGCGATGTAAAGCAGAAAAATCATGTTTATTTATCCACACATAAAAACGGATCAGGTATTGGCCTGTCCTCCATCACCACCATTGCAGAAAAATATCACGGCATGGCTCAGTTCTCCCACACAGATAAGGAATTTCTCATCAATATCGTCATCGTTAAATGACCCGGCATGCTTTCCACCTGCCGGATCTCTGTCTGAAGAAAAAGATCACGGCACGCACTACCCAGTCACAGACCATGGCAAATGCGATTCCGATCACGCCCATCTGCATCAGGATACCGAATACATAAGACAGGAAAAGCCGCACCACGATCGTAGAGATCACGGATACATACATCGTGAATTTCACATCGCCTGCTGCCCGGAGCCCGTTACTGAGTGCCCCTGAGAACGGATAGGCAATGGCATTAAACACGTTATGGATCAGCACCAGCCAGATCACGAGATCTCTGGTTTCCGGCTCCAGTGCATATAACTGCAGGAAAGCCGGCGTCAGTACAAAGATCAGCAGATTCCAGACACCGGAGATCAGCAGCGTGATCTTCGTCAGCCTTCTGAAATAAAAATCTGCTGCCCCGGTATCTCCCTTTCCCATACACTGTCCGATCACGGTGATAAAGACCGGTCCCATGGAAACCCCCGCCAGTGCTGCCACTGACCAGATACTCTGCGCTACACCGTTTGCTGCAATCTGGTAAGTACCAAACAGGGCTACAATACTGCTTAAAGCTACCTTCACAAGCTGGAAGATCCCATTTTCCACACCATTTGGAACTGCAATGCCAAGCATCTGCTTCATCAGGCTTCCGTTCCATTTCAGGATCCATTTCCACCGGTAGATCACCCCCTGCTTCTTCTGAAAGCATAGCCAGGTGATCACAATGGCAGAAAAAGTCCTGGCGATCAGGGAAGGATAGGCTACTCCTGCCACGCCTGCTTTCAGGACAAAGACACCGATCACATTTCCCACAATATTAATGATGTTGGAAGCCACAGACAGATACATGGTGATCTTCGTCTTCCCAATGCTCCGGAACAATGCTGCCCCGGCATTGTAAATGGCAAGCGCCGGATAGGAATAAGCCGAGATCCGCAGATAAGTGATACATGCCTGCATGACATCATCTTCTACCTTTCCAAACATCAGCCGCAGGATCCCTTCATTTCCAAGCAGTACCAGCACGGCTGCCACTACAGAAAATACTGTGGAAAAGAGCAGAAGCTGACTGGCCGACTCGCCGGCTTCGTCCCCTGATCCTCTGCCAATATACTGGCTGATCACTACAGCACCGCCCGATGCCAGCGCTGTAAAAAGAAAAATAAAAATCGTGTTAAACTGATTTACCAGTGAAACACCTGATACCGCCGCCTCTCCGGCATAGCTGATCACCAGTGTATCTGCAAGGCCTACCAGCATCACAAGCAGCTGCTCCAGAAACAGAGGTATGATCATCGCCATCAGGCTTTTATTCGTAAATAAGACATTTTCCTGATCCATGCTGCTCTTCTGATTTATCCTGTTCTTCATCATCTGACTCCCTTTCCTCTCTGTACTTCATCAGAGTTTTCATACCCTTTTTCCTGTACATGGCACTGAAAAAAGAGGTGTCCCTTAAGGTCACCTCAAATATAACATTCCTTTATTTCTATGTCTAATACCCGTTACTTATTTTCAGAAATGCCTTACATGCATTTCTGCTCTACCAGTTTCTCCATATCAGATTACGGTTTCCAGCATTTATTTTCCTGATATGATACCTTCTCCCTGCGGATAAACTCTGTCAGCTTCAGCATGACCGGCGACGAAGGCTGGCTCTTCTTCCATATAACTGCTGCACGGGCTTCCAGTCTGGGTGACAACGGCACAAATCGCAGTCCATCATAATTTACACCAGGACAGAAACAGCCCGCTGCTCCCATTCCCTTTGCTACCATCACAGCTATATTATTGGTCAGATTGTAGGTTCCTGCAATCCGGATCCTGTCTCTGAAAAGCAGAAAGTACTTAATTCCTGCTCTGTTTTATCAGCCAGTGCCACAATTTCCTGTGCCTTCTTTTCAGGAACAGTCATGCTCTGCGCAATCCACTGAACTGGTAACAGCTATCGGTTACCTGACCTCACAGCCGCCCCACTCCACCACTGTGAAACCACTGCGTGCCGGAGCGGTAAGTGTCTGCGCCGGAATATCCACTGCGTTCTCTGATGGTTTCCATGCCATAAATACCCGCAGCAGGGTATCCGGTGCCGGATCTATAGACAGCTCTGCTGTCTGTGTATAGGCATCAGTCTGAAAGGAAATCAGATTGTAAGCACTGTCTTGCATCCGTGGCAGCCAGTAAACAATAAACTCGTTTGCTTCCTGTCTCGTCAGTCCAAGCTGGTCCAGTGCGTCTTCCAGAAAAGCAGCCGTATCACTTCCAGCCACACAGAACCCCTCAGAAAAATCATAATCCGTCCTGTTCACACCTTCCCAGTAGAGATAATTGTATGTCTGCCCGTCTGCATCTGTCAGTGTGCCATCCGGCTCAGCGGAAACCTTCCAGCCATTCTTATACTCCGGATAGGTACAGGTCAGATTTCCCGTATAGTCCAGCTTCACCGTAACATCTGTTTTGTGCTCCGGATAAAGATAAATCACTGGCTTCGCATCATACTCTTCTTCCTTCTGGCAGGCCGTAAGACTGAATATACAGCATAACACTGACAGCATTGTAAAAAACCGTTTTACACCTGATTTCTTCATGTATTTTCCCTTCTCCCGGAAAACCGGTCGCTATCTTCTACTATCTTCCCTGTAATTTTATGCTCCGTTTTCCATTACTGTTGAGATCATTATACATAAAACTTATACATAAATCTATTTCTTTCCTGACAGTTAAGCCATATACGCATGAAATAGCTCCAAAAAGTACAGTTTCCCTGCCTGAATGCTCTCCAGTTCCATATTTTTCACTTCTCCGCCCTCACATTTACTTCTGTTGTCTGATCATTTTCTCAATATCAGCACTGTCCACCTGATTAACTGTGACAAATTTTCCCTCATTAAATACGGCCCAGTTATTGAACACACCCGGCAATGCCTTCGCCTGTTCAAGTGTATCCACCAGAATAAAGTCTGCCGGAAGCTCACGCATCCTGCAATACTCCTTTAGTCTCTCTATCCGTTGAAAAATATATGGACACTGATAATCATAATAGATTGTAAGCGTTTTGCTCCTGATCTCCTGTTTCCTGGCAGTTTCCGTAAACTGTGGAACTGTTCCTCTGAAAGCTGCCTGTGTTTCCCCGCTCTCTTCCTTTTCAAAAGAAAGAGCCAGCAGTTCATAGCCATCTTCTGTACTGTCGACCTTTTCAAAGCCATATTTTCTGGCAAACTGCTGATTGGACAGCCAGTTCTTCTGTTTCTTCGCCCCCAGCATGCAGATCCCGTCTCTGCCCTGCTGCCTGGCATCATTGATACAATACTCCATCAGTTCCCGTCCATAGCCGTGTCCTTTGGGACTTCCCTGTACCCACAGGCAGTAAATATATAAATAATTTTCTCCCGTGATCGGTACCCATGCCTTTTCCAGCGGTGCATATTCAATAAATGCGCATCCTTTTATATTCAGTTTCCGGAAAACATGCCCCTCAGGGAGCCGTTCCGCCAGCCACTTCCTTTTGGCTTCTATTCCGGGATGTTCTTTTCTTGTCCGGATAATGCAGCATAAATGTTCATCTGCCAGATTCTCCGGGCTTAAATTAATGAATTCTCCGCTCATACTACACACGATCCTC
>CACXDC010000036.1 GCA_902766365.1 uncultured Lachnospiraceae bacterium
GCAGTTCATTGCCTGGAACAACCATTTCAGCTTAAGGGAATGCTCTTCTATATATTATTGCAAGTTTCTTTGCACCTCTTCCACTAACGCAGCATCACATCCAACCATTCTACAGATATCCTTTACCTCGAATTTCCCTTCTATCATCTGTCTGATTGTAAATACCTGCTGCTTCTGTACACCCTTGATTTCACCTTGCATTTCGCCTATTTTCTCTCCCTCATTCCTTTTATCTTCCATCAATTCTTCTAACGCCTGACACATATTGTATTCCTCCTTTTCCTGATTTTCCGTCTTATATAGCTCTTTCTTTTGAAGCATTGCTGCATTATCTGTCATAACCGCTATCGCTTCCCAAGTTTCTTCACTTAAGTGGGAGTATGTCTCGTCTTTGATCAGTTCTGCCATTTTTTCTTTGTTCTTCCGGCAGTTCATCGCACGAAACAACTGTTTCAGATCAGAATGAAACTCTCCAAATCCATCCTGCTCATTGACGCAGAATAATGTTAATGGATAGTCCTTAAACAATGACTGTACGGATTCTTCTTCTGGATCAAACTCCATCATATCTGACAGTTTCCTTGGTCCATCCCACGGCTCTACTCCGCTGTAGAGACAAATCGTATACACAGGGTGAAGTCTGTCTGTTTTCAAAATTCCCGACAGCTGCTCATCTGCCGTAACTTTTATCCCTGCTTTTCCTTCCGAATTTTTCTGGTCATTGGCAGATTTTTCTGCATTTTCTGATACTTTTTCCTTCTGACTCAGCAGCAATCTCCGTTCCCTCTTTCTCTCCTTCATCTGTCTGCCGTACTCAGCCGCATCATAACCCATACACCGCACTGGCATGCCATAATCAATGTAGCTTTGGTTTTCCACTGCCAGCACTTGCAGGATCATCCCTGAGCGGTATCTCATTTTCACATCACGAAAGATCTCTGTCTTTGTCCCTGCAATCACATACCCTTCCGAAGCCTCCTCCAGATCCTCTGCCCGGATAACCGGCTTTCCCTGAAAGCAGCTCCCGTTAAAGAGATCTGCAAATCTCTTTTTGTCATGCAGATATGCCTTCATGCACATATCGTATTTCCCCATAAAATCCCTCCTTTGTATGCAGGAGATCCTATGGGTCTTGAAAATCCCCTGCTGATTCAATTTAATGTTGGATTGAAAAGCATGGATTTTCTGATCGTTTAGAATATCAGAATACTTCCTGACCGGAAAGCATCTGACTTAAGAAAGGGCTCAGCCCCTCGGTTTACATCACAGTTTCATAATTTCATTCTGTCTGTAAAAAAGAAAACTTCTATGCTTTGGCTTGATTCTAGCATAGAAGTTTTCATTTCGCAATAAATGTTTTTTCGTTATGTAATTCTAAATGGCTTTCCTGGAAAGCTGCTTCACAGTCTCCTTCAGTTTTTCATATCCCTCCACCGGATCATCGATCTCTGCCACGGCACGCTCCATGGGGCAGATACCATCTCCGGTACGGTTGCTGATCACCTGGATACATCTTCCGTAGCTGACCTTCTTGCCACGTTCTGTAAGATAATCTTCTGCCGATCTGCTCATCAGTTCTCCGTAAATATCACTGGCTCCGCCAAGCGTAAGCAGTATGGCTGCTGCCTTGCCTACGATCTTATCTACAATTACCGCATCAAAAAGGATCTCACGGTTATTTTCCATCACCTTCATGATCGGGCGGATGCCATTGCCAAGATCCTGATATACGATCTCATTCTGCCTGATCACAACAAAGGAAGCCTTTCCCTCTGCAATTAACTGCTTTGCCTGCTCACGGACTGCCTGCAGGTCATCTGCTGCCTCTGCCTGGCCGGGCTTTTCTGCTTCAGCCTGTCTGGTCTGTGTCTGCATATCCTGTATTCCCGCATTCTGCATCTGTCCTTCTGCCTCCTGCTTACTTTCTCTTTCCATCAGCTTCTCAAATGCCTTCACGCAGACAGGCACCAGAATGAGCTGGATCACGGTACCTGGGATTCCATCAATGTTGGAAGCAAATACGCTGGCAAAGGTAACCGGCTTACTGCCTGCAAACATCATAATGGCGAAGATGATCCCATGGACGATCCTGCCAGGGATCATGGCTGCAAGCAGCGCCGGATAGATCTTCAGTTTTCCGGAATGATAAAACAGTCCACCAAGGAGCCCATATACTGCCAGTTCACCGATCATCACAGGAAGCATCGGGTAAGGTGCCGGCATTCCGGTCAGGATACTCGACAGAACCGGGGTAATGATTCCACCGATCAGTCCGTAAAGAGGCCCGCAGAGCATTCCCATCAGATATACCGGTAAGTGCATGGGAAGCAGTACAGTACCGGGAACACCGAAAGCATGTCCGGTAATAAAGGGAATGATCAGACCTGCTGCCACCAGCATACCTGTGACTGCCATATTTCTTGTTTTACTGTTCTGTCTCATCTGTTTTCTCCTCTTCTGTGCTTTTTTCAGGCACCTTCTCAGGTCTTCCAAATGATGCCTTTTAAGCTGGTGCTTTTCCAACTGATACACCACTATTTTATGATCCAAGCTTTCCCATCTTGCCGCCCTTGGAGCCGCCAAGGGAATTCTGGTTCAGGATATTGGTATCAAAGGAGAAGGTAATACTTGCTTCTTCCCTGACTCTCTTTAAAGCGAGCTGGATCATCCGGTCAAGAAGCTCCGGGTATTTGATGCCCACCGGCTCCCACAGATAAAAGGCCAGCGATCCGGGAATCGTATTGATCTCATTAAAATAAAGATTTCCATTTTCCTCATCGATCATAAAGTCGATTCTGGCTACACCGTTACAGCCAAGCTTCTGGAAGGATTTTACTGCCAGCTCCTGTACTTCCTTTCTCTTTTCCGGAGAAAGTTCTGCTGGGATCCTGCGGGACACACTGGCCATACCCTTGGAGCCGCTGCCCTTGGCATTGCTTACATATTTATCTTCATAGCTTAAGATATCCTTGGTATGCAGAGGCTCTTCGCATTCGGAAGCAATCGCTTCATTTTCATCTCCAAGTACGGCACAGTTGATCTCACGGAGCTTTGTGATCGCATGCTCAATGATGATCTTTCTTGCATAAAGGAACGCATCATCAATGGAATTGGTAAGCTCACTGCGGTTTCTTGCCACACTGATCCCCACGCTGGATCCAAGGTCTACCGGCTTTACGATAGCCGGATAGCCGATCTCCTTTTCCACCTTGTCAAGGATGCTGTCGATCTCCGCATAATCGGATGTGGTAAAGCAATAGCCATCCAGCACCGGAACGCCATTTTCCTTCAGAACTACCTTGGATGCATATTTATCCATGCCAAGGGCAGATGCTGTCACATCACAGCCTACAAAAGGAATGCCGATCGTCTTTAAGTAGCCCTGCAGGG
The DNA here is from genome assembly GCA_902766365.1 of uncultured Lachnospiraceae bacterium. Classification (GTDB taxonomy): domain Bacteria; phylum Bacillota; class Clostridia; order Lachnospirales; family Lachnospiraceae; genus Suilimivivens. Next base: position 3,391 of record CACXDC010000036.1, read on the forward strand.
CACCGTCTTCCACATTGGTTCCATGTACGATCGGGAATGCGATGTCCACTTCGATATTCTTTTTGCCAAACAGCTTTACCGGATAAGGCATCAGCACGATGTGATCCCCTTCGTTCACAAGGATCACCCTCTGGGACTTTGACAGAAGCCCCGGAATATCTTTATAGGCTTCGATCTTACCGATCTCCTCACCTACATACATTTCATTTTTCTTGGTGAGATATACGGGGATAACCTCGTATTTCTCCTGATTCATACTCATGATCGCCTGGATTCCGGAGATAACGGATACTTCATGCTCCACACTCTTTCCACCAAACATTACTGCCACTCTTGTTTTCATGAACTGCCTCCTTAATAATTATCCGGAAGGTCATTTTCCAGCAGAATAAATTTATGGCCTTCATCCTTAATACTATATGCAAATGACAGAGCATCCTCCAGTTTTTCAAATACCCTGCATCTTTCCTTTGAAAATCCGCTCTCCAGTACCCCTTTGTGGATGGGGGCTGTGTGTTTTTCTCCGACTAAAAGAATATAATCACAGCAGTCTGCTGCGTAAGTACCAAATTTATAATTGTACTCTTCTTCCTTTTCTCCAAGCTCTACCATGCCGGGGGTGATCAGGATACGGATACCCTCAAACTGCTTCAGAGTCTCCACCGCTGCACGTGAACCTACCGGATTGGAATTAAACGCATCATCAATGATCGTATAGTTTCCTCTTTCAATGAGCTGCATTCTGTGTGCGACCGGCTGGATCCGGCGGACAGGAACTTTGAGCTGCCTGAGCGGAACTCCAAGAGTATTGGCTACTGCAATGGCACCTGCCACATTGATCACATTGTGCTCACCAAGAAGCCGCATCTGGAAAGTTTCCTTCTCTCCGTCCGGAGCAGTCACAGTGAACTCCGTACCGGTACGGGAAAGCTTCACATTCCCTGTCTGATAATACTGGGAAACTTCTCCCTCTTCGATCTGGCTTTCCAGCTCTTTCGCCTTCGCCCATTCTCCTGTAGTATAAAAAATCTTATTTTTATATTTACCGCTGTGGTTCCTGATATATTCATTATCACCGTTCAGGAAAAGAAGTCCCACCTCCGGCAGGGCATCTGCCAGTTCGAACTTGGTGTTTACGATATTCTCCATATTAAAGAAGGTTTCCAGATGCTGGGGTCCTACGGATGTAATGATCCCGTGCTCAGGATGGACGATATCACAGATCTCTTTGATATCCCCTACATGTCTGGCACCCATTTCACAGATGAAGATCTGATGGGAAGGCTTTAGGGAACTGCGGATCGTCTTGACAACACCCATTGGGGTATTATAGCTCTCCGGTGTGATCAATACCTCGAAATGTTCCTTTAATAAGGTATCCATATAATATTTCACGCTGGTCTTGCCATAGCTTCCGGTCACACCGATGACGGTCAGATCCGGTACGCTCTGCAGCTTTTTCTTCGCATCATTGATATAGTGCTGGTTGATCATGCCCTCCACCGGCCTGTTGATCCAGTTTACGATCACAAGGGCAATGATCTGCAGTGCTGTCAGAATGGCAAGTGCACCGGCGATCCTTCTTATCCCAAGAAAACCTCCTGTCAGGGCAAGCAGTAAAATGGTAAGGATACTGTCCGTCAGGATCAGTCTTTTCACACGGGCTGTATAAACCAGTTTCTTCTTGGTATTGGTCTTTTTCAGATACAGATAATAGCGAAGACAGATCAGGGCTCCTGCTGCCTGCAGGACCAGTGTCACGATACCGGGCAGGCACATGCTCAAAATACCAAGACCCCCGATCAGGATCAGCAGATACTGTCTGCTTACATTTTTCTTAAGCCAGTGTATATGTTCTCCATTTTTATATCCATTCAGCTGGAACATATGCAGATTATAGCGCAGCACATATAAGAATGCCGGCAGCGTCAGCACGGCACAGAGGATACTGATGGCTGTAGTGGTTGTCATAGTAAAAACACCTTTCTTTTCGTTTTATTCCCTGCCTAGGCAAAGTATGCCTGCATAATGCTCCGGAACAGTGCAGGATTTTCCAGAAAACTGAAATGTCCGGTGCCGGGGATCACCGCAAGGCCTGCGCCCGGGATCTTTTCTTCCATGATCTTTGCATCTGCGATTGGTGTTGCCGTATCCAGATCTCCCCAGATCAGCAGGGTATCCTGCTGGATCTTTGGCAGAAGGTCTGTCAGGTCTTCATTGACCGCCTTCACAAGACACTGGCGCATCATGGGCGATGCATTCCGGTAATCGGCTGATCCCTGACTGTTCTTCCATTCATCGATCAGTCTCGGACAGATGGCATATACCAGCTTCAGGTTTACGATCTTTTTCAGCATCTTATAGCGTCTGATCTTCATTTTCTGTTTCCAGGTTTTCTTTGGCAGGATCCCCGCACTGTCAACCAGCACGATCCGTTCTATGGTAAAGGGCAGGCTCTCTCTTGCCGCCAGCCGTATAATGACTCTTCCTCCATAGGAATGGCCAAGCAGTGTGGCCTTCTGGATGCCAAGGGCCGCCATAAGATCCAGAAAGAAATTCGCATAATCTTCTACCGCCCAGGGTTCCCTTGGCTCATCACTCGCTCCAAAGCCCGGAAAATCGAACTGCACGACCCGGTATCTGTCAGAAATACAGGCTGCTACCGAATTGTAAGTAGCAAACTCCGTACCCCATCCCTGCAGGATCACTACCGTATCCTCGCCCTGTCCGGTTATCTGATAGGCGATTTCATATCCATTCACATTTATTTTCATAAAACAGAAGTCCTTTTATTATTCACTTTATACAGTTTTCCCCATTTTGTTCCGGTAAACCTGATAAAGCAGTCTTATTATAGCATTTCCTCTATTTTGTGTCATTATAAAATTAAGAAAGAATCCTGCCCTGGGCTTTTATGTCATTGGAACATTACGGAGTAATTTCCTATGACACGGAAAAGGCTCCCGCCATCTGGCAGGAGCCTCTGAATCACGTTTCTATTACATCTTCACGATCTTTACATCATATTTCTGCATGGTTTCGCCACTCTCGACAGCCTTTTCTGTAAGAAGGTCCTCTTTTCCTGCGAACTTCTCAGGAACTGGCAGTACCTGATTGGTGAAATTCATCAGGAAGCAGTATTCCTGTGCTCCGTTCCATCTGCTGACGATCTCAAGTCCGCCTGCAGTATTCTCTTTCTGCCCTTCTGCGTCTGTATCATTTTCCCCGGCTCTCTGTCCAACAGTGCCGCTTACACCGGCCTCTTCCATGACTCTGCCAAGGATCAGCGCCATGCCTTCCTCTGACGGATCACTTCCTATATAATAAGTACTTCCTTCGCCGTAAGCATTTCTTGTTACGACCGGGCTGTCCTTATAGAAGTCACTTCCATATACAGCAAGTGCCTCTGCACCTTCCAGATGCATGATATCACAGACAAGTCCGCATTCTGCCTCTTTGCCATCCGCAAAGATCATCTGGTTCTTCTGATCCGGGAACAGGGCATCAATTTCTTCTACCCATACACCGGCAAGTTCTCTGAAAGGTCCCGGATAACCACCAAGGTACACATTATCAGACTGATCTACAATACCGCTCATATAGGTCAGGATCAGGATACCGCCCCGCTTTACAAAGGCAGTCAGTGCTTCCTTCATGCCTTCCTTTACCATATAAAGGACAGGTGCTACCACTACCTTGTAGCCTGCAAACGTATCCTCTGCAGATACCATGTCTACTGGAATGTTGTGCTCATAGAAATAGCGGTAGTACTGATGGATCTGGTCAACATACTTCAGATCCTCGGAAGGGCCGCTTGTATATTCCAGTCCCCAGTAATTGTCCCAGTCAAAGATCATGGCTACTTCTGCACGGTTCTCTGTTCCAAGGATATCCCTGCCAAGTCTTGCCAGTTCTTCTCCAAGCTGTGATACCTCACGGAATACTCTGGTATTCTCTGTTCCTGCATGGGCGATCACTGCACCATGGAATTTCTCACAGCCGCCCACACTTCTGCGGAGCTGGAAAAACTGAATGGTATCTGCTCCGTGCGCAAGCGTCTGGTAGCTCTGTGCACGCATCTGTCCGGGACGTTTTAAGGAATTGTATTTCTGCCAGTTCTGCTGGCTGGGTGTCTGCTCCATCAGCATAAAAGGTGCTTTCTTCAAACCTCTCATCAGATCATGGGTCATAGCTGTGAAGCTCCAGGGGGTATCAAGGGCCGGGTAGTTATCCCAGGAAACAATATCCATTTCCTTCGCCCATTTAAAATAATCCAGTCCCTTGTAGGTTCCCATCAGATTGGTTGTCACAAGGGCATCCGGATTCACTGCCTTGATCGCATCTCTCTCCATGCAGTAGGTTTCCAGCAGACTGTCGGAATTAAATCTCTTATAATCAATGGAAAGGCCTGCAAAAGCGGTATCTTCCGTTCCGATTCCATCGCCAAGGGCATCAGGAAGCACGATTTCATCAAAATCATAGAAAGTATGCCCCCAGAACTCGGTGTTCCATGCCTTGTTGACAGCCCCGATCGTCTTATATTTCTTCTTCAGCCAGACACGGAATGCCTTTTCACAGTTCTCGCAGTAGCATTCCCCGCCGTACTCATTGTTGATATGCCAGCAGGTGACATGTGGATTATGTGCATAACGTTCTGCCAGCTTTGTCGTCAGGCTGACCATGAACTTCCGGTAAACCTGGGAATTAGGGCAGGCATTATGACGCTGTCCGAATTTATGGTGTCTGCCTTCATAATCGGTTCTTGCCACTTCCGGATACCTCTTCACCATCCATGCCGGAAGGGCACCTGTAGAGGTTGCCATGACAATATCATCTTCTTCTGTTGAAAGCATGTCTACGATCTTATCCAGTTCATCAAAATAATAGGTTTCCTCGGAGGGCTGGATCTTCGCCCAGGAAAATACATTGATCGTGGCACTGTTGATACCGGCCTTACGGAACATCCTCATATCTTCCTTCCAGACCTCTTCCGACCACTGATTGGGATTGTAATCTCCACCATACAAAATTCTCTGAAATTTACCTGCCATATTTACTTCTCCTTCTGTCTTTTACTGTTCTTTCCGGATTCTCCATTCTGCCAAAGCTCCCTGAAACAGATCCTCCATATCCTTCCTGTTCTCTTACTGCTGATTATACCTGTTCTTTACAGCTTTGTGTGTAACATGATAAACTAATAACTATAACATTTTGAAACAGGAGAAGTACTATGCCTATTTTTTTCAGGAACACACCTCTGCAGGATCCTTTCACGCTGGATTCCGCAGGTTTTGACTGGCATCAGGAGCCCTGGGACAGACCGGAGGGTTATCCACTCTATCACTATTTACAAACTGAACAGGGCTGTGGCTCATTTACCGCCTGTGGCAGAAAATACCGGCTTACGGAAGGTGACGGTCTGCTGATCGCTCCCTTCGTTCCCCACTCCTACCACGCAGAAAGTACCGACTGGATCACCACCTTTGCCACCTTCACCGGCACCCTGTCAGACACCTTTCCGTCTCTGATCCAGGACAAAGTGCGCTTTTTTTCTTCCTCTGACACGGTAAAGATCCGGGAACTGATCCATAGAAGCGCCGATCTCATGGCTGCATCCCCCGTGGACACTGCGGCTCTGTCAGTGACCGGTTATCACCTCATGCTCCTGCTTTCTGACAAAAACGGCAGCAACTCTGCCAAGGATCATCCTCTGTATCAGGCCTATATTGCGCCTGCCCTGCAGCTCATCGCTGCCCGTTTCAGCGAGGATCTGACTGCTTCACAGATTGCTGCCACACTGCATATCTCCCAGCAGTATCTGTCCCGGCTCTTCCTTCGTTTTCTTGGCTGCTCTGTCTACGAATACCTGACCTTCTACCGGATCAGCCGTGCCAAGGAGCTGCTCCTGACAAACAGGCAGCTGCAGATCCAGGTGATCGGACAGCGTGTAGGCTTTGCTGATGCCAGCCACTTCACTTCCATGTTCCGCAAGCTGACCGGCATGACACCCAGACAGTTCCGGATGCAGTAGATGCTATATCATATTGTGTTCTGTGGGATTTATAATGACTTTAGGAAATCCTGATCCTTAAGAAGTTTTTCTGAAACAGCAACGGGCTGACCTTATGGTCAGCCCGCTTCATATTTCATCCATATTTTTACTGTACTGCCAGTTCCAGATTCATTTCTTCGTGAGCAGCTTCCTCTTCATCCTCTTCTTTTCCAAGCAGATTTTTCATGCTCTTCATGCTGATCACCAGTGTTGAGGTGTTATGAAGAAGTGCGGATGTCGTAGGCTGGAACACACCGGCTACGCCAAGGGCGATCAGGCTGGCATTGATTCCCACGATCGCCTTATAGTTCTTACGGATCCGTTTCATCAGTGCATTGCTCAGTTTCTTCAATGTAACCACTTCGTACAGATTATCTGCGCCAATGGTCACATCTGCGATCTCCCGTGCGATCTCGGCACCGTCACTGATGGCAATTCCCACATCTGATGCAGAAAGAGCCGGTGAATCATTGATACCGTCTCCGATCATGATCACCTTCCGTCCGGCTGCCTTTTCCTTCTCTACAAAGCCCGCCTTATCCTCCGGCAGAACCTCAGAATAATACTCATCCACACCGACACGCTCTGCGATCGTCCTTGCGATCCTGTCACTGTCACCTGTCATCATGACTACCTTGGTGATCCCGGTCTTTTTCAGCTCCTTTACCACCTCTGCTGCTTCCGGACGGAGCGGATCTTCAATACAGATCACGGCTGCAAGCCTTCCGTCGATTGCCATGTAAAGATGGGAATACTCTGCTGACAGGTGGTCAAACAGCTCCTGCTTCTCTGCAGGGATCTGTGCCTTTTCATCTTCAAACACAAAATGGTAGCTGCCGATAACTACTTTTTTATCCTCCAGCATGGAAGAAATTCCATGGGCTACAATATATTCCACCTTGGAATGCAGTTCCTCATGTACCAGGTGCTTTTTTTCTGCCTCCCGTACTACGGCCTTGGCCATGGAATGAGGGAAATGCTCTTCCAGACAGGCTGCGATACGAAGCAGCTCATCCGGCGTTTTTTCATCAAAGGAAATAACTTCTACTACTGTAGGCTGCGCCTTGGTCAGTGTTCCCGTCTTATCAAAGACAATAGTCGTGGCATCTGCCATGGCCTCCAGATACTTGCCGCCCTTTACCGTGATATCATGGGTGCTTGCCTCACGGATCGCTGACAATACGGAAAGCGGCATCGCCAGCTTCAGTGCGCAGGAGAAGTCTACCATCAGTACGGAGATCGTCTTTGTCATATTTCTGGTAAGCAGCCATACAAGGCCGGTTCCCAGGAAGGTATACGGCACCAGTCTGTCTGCCAGATGCTCTGCCTTGCTTTCCAGCGAGGATTTCAGCTTCTCGGACTCCTCAATCATCGCCATGATCTTTTCATACTTGCTGGAGCCGTTCGCCTCCTTAACCTGGAAGGTGATCTCTCCTTCTTCCACAACTGTTCCGGCATAAACGGTACTGCCTTCTGCTCTTCTGACAGGAACGGATTCTCCGGTCAGGGATGCCTGGTTGACCATGGCCTCTCCTTCGATCACACAGCCATCGAAAGGAATGACATTTCCCATATGTACCCTGACAGGGTCACCACTCCTGATCTCGGTAACAGGAACCATAATTTCCTGTCCATCACGGACAAGCCATACCTTACTGATATTCAGGGACATGCTCCGTGCCAGATCTCCGACTGATTTCTTGTGCGTCCACTCTTCCAGGATCTCTCCAAGGGAAAGAAGGAACATCACGGAACCGGCCGTGGAAATATCGCCTCTTAAAATGGACACGCCGATGGCTGTGGCATCCAGTACCGGCACTTCAATCTTCCGCCTTGCAAGCGTCGTCAGCCCTTTCCAGATATATTTCACGGAATTGAACATGGTAATTCCTGCTCTTACCGGATAGGGAAGAAAGATCTTGTTTCCAAAATAGATCACTGTTTTGTTGACCAGCTTGTCCCAGTACTCCCGGTTCATCTGTCTGCCGGAATTCTTAAGATATACCTCCGGTACCTGTGCCTTTTCATAGGTAAATGCTTCCAGCACAGAAAGAATCTCCCTGCGGCTTCCCTGATAGCTGACCGTTACATCTGCGGTACGTTCCTGGATCTTTGCATTTATGACCTGTTCCTTTGCATCCAGATAATACTGCAGGGTATCCGCCTGTTCAAAGCTCATTCTGCTCTGCAGGATATGGATCCTCATCCTGCCTCTGATTTCATGCTTTATTATAAATTTCATAGCCTTACTTATTCGCCTGCAGCTTCCTCTGACGTTTCTTCAGCCTTTGCTTCTGCAGAATACTCCTCATCATATTTAGCAGCTCTGTCTTCATTGATCTGCTGTGCTTCTGCATAGATATCTTCTGCATTCTCCTGGATATTAGTTGCTGTTTTCATGACGCATTCTTTCGCTCTGAGTACTGCGGCTGTACAGTAGGTATAAACTTTCTTGGCATCCCTGCTGGAAAGGATCTTAATGCCTGCTGTTCCAAAGAGAACTCCGGCTGCGAAAATACCGGTCTTTTTTCCATCAATTTTCTTAAGGTTTAATTTCATCTTTTTATACCGTACCTTTCTTTTTTTATGAAAATTTATTATAGCGTCACCATTCCAAAGATTCCATTCTTTTTTCGCTATTGAGAAACATTATCAATAAGAATCATATCTGTTACAGGTACATCAGTTTTCAAATCCTGCAAAAGATAATTCACATCCATTGCCAACACGGCAGCAGATATTCAGCGCCCTTGTCATGACCTCCGGGTACTTTCCTTCTTCTGCACCGATCAGGAGGTAACCCATGTCTTCCAGGAATTCTGCCGATTCTGCTGCCGTGTCTCTCTGGATCTCGTTTAAGATCTCTGCCGCCATATCTTCTGTGATTTTTCTGGTTAAACGATACTTTCTGCTCATAATTGTAAGATGCCTTCTTTCCCTTGGTATTGTAGTGTAATTAGTTCTATCTAACCTGTATTATAGCACTCTTACTCATTATGGAACGTCAGTTATTGATAATATTTATCATTAATTATATTTTACTGTTCTTTTTCTGATACAACTACTGATCCTTCAGAGCCTCTTTCAGTGTATGCCATCCAAGGACTGCACACTTGACTCTGGCAGGCATATGGGCAATATCCTTAAGTGCCGATGCCTCTTCCAGCTGATCGATCTCCTCGTCAGAAGCTTCTCCCTTGATCATCTTTAGAAAAAGCTCCCCAAGCTGCAGGGCCTCTTCTTTGGTCTTTCCGATGATCATGCCAAGCATGATATCTGCAGATGCACTGGAAATGGCACAGCCATCACCTGTGAAAGCACCATCTGTGATCACACCGTCTTCTACCTTCAGCTTCAGGAAGATATCATCTCCACAGTTTGGATTTTTCCCTTCCAGGACAATATTGGCATCCGGCAGCTCATGCTTGAATTCCGGGCGCATATTGTGCTCTGTCAGTATCTCATTATAAAAATTTCTATTCTCCATAACCCATTCTCCTTCTGATGGATGCTATGCTGTCCACAAGCTTTTCCACCTCTTCCGGGGTATTATAAAACATAAAGCTGGCTCTTGTTGCCACATTGTCACCAAGGTAGGCAAGCAGTGGCTGCGCACAGTGATGACCGGCTCTTACATCGATCCCGTCAGAAGAAAGGATCTCGCTGACATCATGGGGATGTACCCCTTCTACAGTAAAGGCTACGATACCGGTGTGATTTTCCGGCCTTTCCGATCCGAGGATCTTCACATGAGGGATCTTTGCGATTCCTTCCATGGCCTGTCTGGTCAGCGCTTCTTCCTTTTCCATGATCTCGGGAAAGCCAATTCCCTGAATATATTCGATCGCTGCAGCAAGGCCTGCTGCCCCGGCTGCATTCACCGTACCTGCTTCAAATTTGTGTGGCAGCTCCGCAAAAACTGCTCCTTCTCTTGTCACGGACTCGATCATCTCACCACCGGTCAGGAAGGGTGGCATGGCATCTAACAGCTCCCGCTTTCCATAAAGGACACCGATTCCCATGGGGCCAAGCAGCTTATGTCCGGAAAAAGCCAGAAAATCAGCATCCAGCTTCTGCACATCGATCGGCATATGGGGTGCGCTCTGGGCTGCATCCACCACAACTACGGCTCCCACTTCATGTGCCCGTCTGCAGATCTCCTCTATGGGATTCTGGCAGCCAAGGACATTGGATACCTGTGCCGCAGCTACCAGCTTCGTTCCTTCGTGGATCCCCTTTGTCAGGGTTTCCTCTGTAAGAGTGCCATCCTGTTCACACTCAAGAAAATGGAGCTTTGCCCCTGTCATCCGGGCTGCCATCTGCCATGGCAGAAGATTACTGTGATGCTCCATAATGGACACGGCGATCTCATCTCCCGGCTTCAGATTGGCAAGGCCATAGCTGTATGCCACAAGGTTCAGGCTCTCCGTTGTATTTCTGGTAAAAATGATCTCTTCTGTATGGGCTGCGTTGAGGAAATCACGCACCGTCTTTCTCGCCTCTTCATAGCTTTCTGTGGCTGCAAGGCTTAACGGATAAAACCCTCTCATGGGATTGGCATTCTCGGTTTCGTAGAAAGCCTTTTCCCGCTCGAGCACACAGGCCGGACGCTGGGCCGTTGCCGCATTGTCAAGATAGGCTGTCTCATTCTGCATCAGCAGGGGAAAATCTTCTCTGTAATCACGCTTCATCCGCTTTTTCCTCCCTCGCTGTCTCAGGCATGAGCTTTACAAGCTGTTCCATCACAAGCTGTCTGGTTTCTTCATCCGGTATCTCATGGCAAAGCTTCTCAAGCTTGGCTCTTGCCATCATATTTTCTGCTGTTTCCCTGTCTATGCCTCTTGCTGCAAAGTAAAACAGTGTCTCTTCATCCAGCTCACCAATGGTTGCCCCATGGTTACCTTCCACATCCTCCTCTGCGCAGAGGATCAGTGGTATGGTCTTATTTACGATATCATCTCCAAGAAGCAGTACTTCCTCTACTTCACTTCCCTTCGCCCCACAGGCACCCTTTTTGAAATCAATGGTTCCACGGAAGATCTTCTGTGCCTTATCCTTCAGGGTCCCTTCTGCTGTAATATCACAGGTGGTCTTTTCCCCTCTGTGATCAGCGATCAGGTTAATGTCCAGTTTCTGCTCTTTCTGCAGGAAATATCCGATCTTTGTCGTCAGATCTGCTTCCCTGCCAAGGAGTCCTGCATTCACTTCACTGTAGGTGTTTCCTTCTCCAAGGAAAAGCTGTGTTACGGATACCCTGGCATTCTTTTCTGCCTTTGCCGTAACCTCATTGATCAGTGTCTGTCCTTCTGAGGGCATGCACACCTGGATCAGATGGATATGACTGTTTTCCTGGAGCTCCATCTCCGTGTGGAATTTCAGCATCCCTGTTTCATTTCCTTCCGGGCTGCCAAGCTGCTCTACAACGGTGATCTCTTTTCCTGCTTCTGCTTTCACAGGAAAGCTGCCTTCCCCTGCTGCCGCTTTTACTTTTACCAGCGGATCTGTTTCTTCTATTATAATAGTTGCTTCTTCCATCTTCTCCGGCACCGCAACAACTGCTTCATTCATGTGAAGCCAGTGCCAGGTTTTGGAAGGAAGCTGATTGATCTTGATCTCTCTGTTCTGTTCCATCATTATCCTCCCCTATCCGATGCTGCCCTTCATTTCCAGGCGGATCAGATTGTTCATCTCCACTGCATATTCCAGCGGGAGTTCCTTGGAAACATTGTCGGCAAATCCACTGACAATGCAGGCTCTTGCATCCTCTTCACTCATGCCCCTGCTCATCAGATAGAATACTGCCTCATCACTGATACTGCCGATCTTGGCCTCGTGTCCGATATTGGCATCCTTTGTCCTGATATCCATAGCCGGTATGGTATCTGACCTGGAAATGGAATCCAGCATCAGAGACTGACAGGAAACTGCCGACTTGGCATTTTTTGCCTCCTTTGTCACCACTACGGAAGAACGGAAGGTACTGATTCCTCCATCCTTGGAAATGGATCTGGTATTCATATAGGAACTGGTATCCGGTGCGCTGTGTACAACCTTGGCGCCGGTATCCAGGTTCTGTCCCTTTCCGGCAAAGGTGATTCCGGTAAATTCCATTTTGGCACCCTTTCCCTTCAGGATACTCATGGGATACAGATAGGATACATGGGAACCGAAGGATCCGGAAACCCACTCAATGGTTCCTCCCTCTTCTACCAGTGCTCTCTTGGTGTTCAGGTTGTACATGTTCTTGGACCAGTTCTCGATCGTGGAATAACGCAGTCTTGCATTCTTTCCTACGAACAGCTCCACGCACCCTGCATGAAGGTTCGCCACATTATACTTCGGTGCAGAACAGCCTTCGATGAAATGCAGGTCTGCGCCCTCATCCACAATGATCAGGGTATGCTCAAACTGTCCTGCCCCCGGTGCATTCAGTCTGAAATAGGACTGCAGCGGGATCTCTACGGATACTCCCTTGGGTACATAAACAAAGGATCCGCCTGACCATACAGCACCGTGAAGGGCTGCAAATTTGTGGTCATTGGGCTTGACCAGCTTCATAAAGTGCTTCCGTACCATATCGGCATATTCACCGTTCAGGGCACTTTCCATATCTGTATAGACAACGCCCTGCGCAGCTACTTCTTCCCTTACATTATGATAAACCAGCTCAGAATCATACTGGGCACCGACACCTGCCAGGGACTTTCTCTCTGCCTCGGGAATACCGAGACGCTCAAAGGTATTCTTGATATCCTCCGGTACATCAGACCACTTGGCCTGCATTTTGGTATTGGGCTTGACATAGGTCACGATCTGATCCATGTTCAGTCCTTCTATGGACGGCCCCCAGTCCGGAATGGGCATCTGATTATAGATCTGCAGGGACTGCAGACGGAACAGCTCCATCCATGCCGGATCGTGTTTTTCTTTGGACAGCTTCTCTACGATCTCAGGGGTCAGACCGGCATCGATCCGGTAAGCATCCTTCTCCTCATCCCGGAAATCATAGATGCTTCTGTCTATATCCTCTACATGACTTTTTTCTTTCATAATGTTACCTCTTTGAATCCCTTTTCATTGATCTCATCTACCAGGGA
>CACXDC010000037.1 GCA_902766365.1 uncultured Lachnospiraceae bacterium
ATAACAAGATGGGACATTTTCAAAAAATCTTAACACTTTTCTTGTTTTTGATAAATTTTGGGGAATTTTAGAAGGGATTCAAGAATAAGTAAGGTAGCGATCGTTAGTGCCGCACCTACCAACACATCTGTCGCATAGTGCATACCCAATACCATTCGGGAGAACATGACACATAAAGTAAAAGCGGTTGAAGATAAAAGTGCAATCCTTTTATGTAATGGAATATTTTTTATATTTATTAAGGCAGGTATCAATAAGCTGCAGAAAGTTAATGCTGATTGTGCGGCATGACCAGATGGAAAACTGGAGTTTCTAAGAGGTGGTTGTCTCAAAAACCAGTATGTAAATTGTGTATCGGCATTTGACAAGGTGTAGAACCTAGGTCTTCCCATAATGTTTTTCAGAATACTTACCCCGATGACCGCAACTGAGCAGCAGCTTACACCAATTATTGCAGCTTTTCTAAGGTTTTCCCGATTACCATTGTCTATGATTTTTTTGGTAAAGAAAATAGATAAGACAATCCAGATAACAATGGCAATTATCATAGGTATCAACGTAATAGAAAGAGCATATACAATACACAATACACAATAAAATGCAAAGTACAATAATAGCGATATGCCCAGCAAATAGGAGAGTACCGTTTGTATGCATAGTTTCCGTTTTGCAGTTCCTATTAGTGCAATGCAACTAAATATGCCAACAACAGGCATAGGAAGAGTTCCGATAATTTCAAAAAATCATCCAAATAAGCTATTTGGATGATATACCATCTTTGCAATTGGAAGATCGGTAAAAGTAAATAGTAGCAGTAATCCTATAAAACAAATTCCTAATATTATTTTAAAATTGACTTTCATTTCTGACTTCATATTCGTTGTCTCCTTTTTTTACTTTTTCTAGAAATGATGATCTCAGAATCATTTTTTGTGGTCTATCCTGTTCAGGGAAAGATAATGCAAAAATGGTGTAAAATAGTTATTTATGTTGTGCCATAAAAATAAATAGCCTATTCATCAAGGACTAGTTATGGTTTTGGCAATTCCGGTTTATGGATACACAGTTAAAAGCAGTAATTGATAGAAGATTTTGCCGTTAGGCAGAAGTAAATAATAAAGGGATACATTTTATCATGATTGCAGCTAACAGAGAAAAGAAATCTATGGATATTGCTTTAGAGGATATACAGACCATGTTTACAAACGAAATGGTTCGAAGAATAAGGATATTGATAATTGTAAGAAAGTATGCTATCAAATGAATTGAGGTTCATTTTTACTATTTTGAAGGGAGGATCATGGATTCGATTTCTATAAAAAACAGGCGACAAGCTAAGTTTCTTTGGAGATGGAATCACTGCCGTTTCCTGAAAATTAGCACACCAATTAATAAAAGAAATAAACCAAAGGATATTTCGTTCCTATTTTTTATGATGCAAGTTTACGAGAAAATCATCTTGTACAGGAATAACTGGTCTGAGAATAAACCGCAGACCAGTTTGCATCTTCTTCTCTTTTCTAGTACTTATTCAATAGTTATTTGGTGATAAAATAATATGAAAATAATTAAAAAAGTAATACAAATAGCTCTTGCGGTTTTCGTGATCAATATTTGTTTCACTCAAGTTCATGCTAAAAATCCGACCGAAATTAACGTTTCTCAGAATACTAGATACACTTATCTAGGAGATGGAAAAATATATGATCGTGACTTTAATGATATTGTAGATATTAACGATGATACCAGTTTAGCAAATCTGTTAATTTCAAGGGATACCGCTAAACAAGCTTCGTTAAAAAACATACCGTTTCCTTTGGCAGCTAGTGCGTATGTGACACAGCAAGCTTGGGCAACAAATGGATTACAGCATTATTTCCAAAATGACTCGAGATGGGCAAGTTCTATTATGAAAACTTGTGGATCCTCTATCGGTTCAAAAGGGTGTGCTCTTACATCTTTTTCCATGATTATGACCTTCAATTACCGTTCATCTGATACCCCGCTCGAAACAAACAGCAAACTGGGTGCGTACGCTTGTCCATTTAACTATTCTCAAGCGGCAAACAGATATAATGTGAACAGTCACCAATTAGCACACTCTCCTCAAATGGAAGCCACCGCAAAATCATTAATTCGAGGAGCCTTGATCGGTGGAAATCCAGTTATGGTTGGAATGCACTCAACGAATAGCAGCAATACTCATTTTGTTGTTGTATATGGCTATGAGTTCTATTCTGATGGTGGATCATATTATTATATTTTTGACCCATCTTCTTATACCAATAATAGTCATCTTGATCAGTATATGGCCAATTATTATATTGAACGGGTCTACACCTTTTATTGATAGAGCATTTATGAAAGTACAAAAAAAGCTTCTTCTGATTACGGCTCCTTGTCTTCTGACCGTCGGATGTGCTTCTTCCGGAAGCAATTCTCAAGCAGTCTCTCCTACTTCACAGACGACAGCATCTTCTATGGAGAATACCGAAGTCGCCTCTGCTTCTTCAGATACCGGAGCGCTGCAATACTATATCGACGCAGCAGTAACGGAAAAGAACGGTGAGGAGCTCACAGTTCTTGTTGAAGATAAGCCGATGAAACTGAATCTTTCTGAAGTAGAAAATCTGTATCCTTCTGAAATTCAGGCTGGGGATACCATCCGCGTTTCTACTTCAGCGGAATCACTGGATACCTTTGCGGTCATCGAAAATGCAGAGCGAATCACTGCTCCGGAATGACCTGCATCTGCTGAAGAATGAATGAACCCCTCGCAGGATGCTGCGAGGGGTTCTGCTGTACTGACAAGAGGACACGGTTCCATATACGCAATCACAAGCATTGCAGAAATCCATCTGCGTCGCATTGCCGGCTGGTATCAGGTTCATTCCTCTTTTCACTTATGGTATGGCTCATGATGCAGAATCCTGAAGCTCCGGTAGATCTGTTCCAGCACGATGAGTCTGCATAGCTGATGCGGAAAGGTATTTGCAGAAAGCTTCCAGCGGAAATCTGCTCTCTGAATCAGTTCCTCTGATACGCCGAGCGAGCCGCCGATGACGAAGTCAATTCTGCTCTTTCCGGAAATATTCAGCTGATCGATCTTTGCAGCAAGCTTCTCAGAATCCAGTTCTTTTCCTGCAAGATCCAGGAGAATCACAAATTCCTGCGGATGAATCTGCTTCAGCAGACGCTGTCCTTCGATCTTCTTGACCTGTTCGTTTTCTGCGGCAGAGTTCTTCTCCGGTGCCATCTCATCCTGTACTTCAATGAGTTCCAGACGATCATAGGGACGAATGCGTTTTGCATACTCAGCAATGCCGTCCTGCAGCCAGCGGTCTTTCACTCTGCCGCACGCGATGACGCGGATCATTGCAGTGTCGCAGTCGTCGTGATCGCAGCCGACTGCCGGCTCAGAGAAACGGTTACGGTATCTCCAGGAGCGGAATTGTAGAGAAACTCCTTCAGATCGTCAGCACTGTGGATCGCTGTTTCATTGATACTCATGATCACATCTCCTGTCTGAATACCTGCTTCCTCCGCTGGAGATCCAGGCTCCACGACCGTCACAAGCACTCCATCCACTAAATCCAGCGAAAGATTCCAGGCACTCTTCTGATACAGTGCAAGACTGCCGACATCCGCTGCAGCAGCTCCGAGATAGCCTCTGGTAACAGCTCCTTCTTTCTGCAGTTCTTTCGCGGAAGACAGAATCTCTGAAGAGGTGATCGCAGTCGAAAAGCCAGCCGAATTAGCAGAAGTCATGGAAGATGAAACCATGCCGATCAGCTGACCGGACAAATTGATCAGCGGACCGCCGCTGCCGGTTCTTGAAACCTCGGCATCTGTCGTGAATACTTCGGTAATCCATGGTTGCCGTTCTTCGGTGCCTGCCCTGAACACCTGTCCGGGCAGAGAAACGACTCCGAAGGAGACACTGCCGCTCTGGTTTTCAATCGGATGAGAACCGACGGCAATCACGTATTCTCCTTCTTTGACTGCAGAGGAATCCCCGATCTCGATCGGCGTCGTGGGAAAAGAAGGATGACAGAGCAATAGCGCAATATCTGCAGATGGATCGCTGACGGCAGAATCCGCCTGGATTGTGATACCGCTGTCGAACGTGATGAAGTACGTATTGCCATCGGCAATATTCTCTGCAGTAGTCAGAATCCAGCACTCATCATCCGAACTTGAATAGATCACACCGGAGGAAACGCGGTCTGCCGCCTCGCTGTCTTCTGATCTGACAGTGATCTGCACGATCATCGGCTGCACCGAGGCAGCGGTCTCCGTGATATCCGTCGTATATCCTTCAATCGTCGTGTTATAAACCACAGAAGCTCCATGCGAATCTGAGGTAGCTTCCGGAGAAGCAGAATGGCTTTTTTCAGATAGATTTCTAATTGATACGGTCAGATAGATGTTCCAGATCAATAATGCAGCTGCAGCTGCCAGGATCCATTTCTTCATCTTTCCATGCTCCTCCTCTGATCACTTCATACTGTCCTGCCGCACACAGCAGCAGATGCGGATTTCTGTTCGGATGATGTTCCAGAACC
>CACXDC010000038.1 GCA_902766365.1 uncultured Lachnospiraceae bacterium
ACTGGCTTGGATGTAATCAGACAGTAGAAACAGAAGAACATCCATGGGGCTATGCAATGCCGGGATTACAGGAGGAAGGCTACCTGATCAGCTGGTGGGCTGTGGATGACCCGATGTTTGCAGCAGATACCGGATTTGGCTACCGGCTGAAGGGAGAAGGAAATAAGACCTGCTTCCCATGGATCAACGCAGTCGGTGTGAAAGCATACTGGGCAATGCTGGATCGTTTTGGAAGCGTCGATTTTGATGAGATAGAAAATAAATTTTTTTAGGATACCAAAGGAGAGGTGAAGTATGAGATTAAACACTGTTCAGCTTTCAAAGATGAATATTACCGATCCGTTCTGGAAACAGTATACTGACCTTGTTGAAGACGTGATCATCCCTTATCAGTGGGATATTATGAATGACAATGTCCCAGGAGTGGAATCCAGTCATTGCCTTGAGAATTTTAAGATCGCAGCAGGACTGAAAAAAGGACAGTTTTATGGTGCAGTATTTCAGGATACAGATGTGGCCAAGTGGCTGGAGGCAGTGGGATATTCACTGGCAGAAAAAAAGAATGAAAAGCTGGAAAAGCTTGCAGATGATGCAATTGATGTGATCGTACAGGCACAGCAGGAAGACGGATATCTGGATACCTATTTTATTATTAAGGAACCAGGGCAGAGATGGAGAAATCTTTGTGAAGGACATGAGCTGTACTCAGCAGGACATATGATAGAAGCTGCAATTGCCTATTATGAGGGAACCGGGAAAAGAAAGCTCCTTGACAGTATGATCAGGCTTGCTGATCTGATCTGCAGGACCTTTGGGCCGGAAGAAGGACAGAATCATGGATATCCAGGACATCAGGAAATAGAGCTGGCACTTGTCAGACTCTACCGGATAACACAGGATAAAAAATATCTGGAGCAGGCGAAATATTTTCTGGATATCCGCGGGGCAGGGGAAAATTATTTCCTAGAAGAGCGGAAACAGAAAGATTTCAAAAGAATTTTCCCGGAATTTGAGGATTATGACCCTGCATATTCCCAGTCCCATGAACCGGTAAGAAAACAGAAGACCGCTGAAGGACATGCCGTGAGGGCGGTTTATATGTACTCAGCAATGGCAGATGTGGCAGAAGAATATCAGGATCAGGAACTGATGCAGGCCTGTATCACTCTCTGGGAAAATATTACACAGAAAAGAATGTATGTTACGGGAGGAATTGGATCATCAGGATTCCTGGAGAGATTTACGACGGATTACGACCTGCCAAATGACAGCAATTATTCAGAAACCTGTGCATCTATCGGTATGGCGCTGTTTTGCCTGCGGATGGCAAATATTACACGGGATTCACGATATGCAGAAGTAATGGAACAGGAACTATATAATAATATCCTGGCAGGGATCGCCCAGGATGGCAGGAGCTTTTTCTATGTGAACCCACTGGAGATAAAGCCACGGCAATGTATGCCGCATACATCAAGGGCGCATGTGAAGGCGAGACGCCAGAAATGGTTTGGTGTTGCCTGCTGCCCTCCGAATATTGCGAGGACACTGGCTTCCCTTGGTCAGTACATATACGGTATTGATGGAGCTGATATTTATACACATGTATATATTGGAAACCAGACGGATATTCCTGTCAATAATGATGTGCTGAAGATCAGAATGGATTCCATGTTCCCCTGGGAGGGAAATATAAAAGTCCAGGTTCAGGGAGTAAAGGAAAAGGTAAAGCTGCATTTCCGTATTCCCGGTTATGCAGAGAATTTCCGGTTATATTGTGACGGAAAGGAACAGAAACTGGCAGTAAGCAATGGTTATGCCAGCGTGGAAGTCTGCAGGGACAGTGAGATCAGCATTCAGTTTGACATGCCTGTTGAATTCCTTCATGCGAACCCCAGGGTCAGCGCAGATGTTGGCAAGGTGGCGATAAAAAGAGGACCCATTGTTTATTGCCTGGAAGAGATTGATAATGGAGCAGACCTGCAGTGCCTTTATCTCAGCAGTAAAGAGGTGAAGAAGAAAAAGTCCTCTTATTTTTCAGAATGCCTTGAACTGGAATTACAGGGCAGGAGATTGCTATCCTGGAACGGAGAATTATACAGCAGCCAGGGACTGATCTATGAAGATGCGGATATCCGGGCGATACCATATGCGTACTGGAATAACCGGGGCGAAGGGGAAATGCTTGTCTGGATACATGAAATGATCTGAAATCGAAATGAAATAATATGATATGGACTCTGTGTGGATGGAAAGTCGAATTTCCATCCATGAACCAGAATTACACCTCATCGGGTATAACAGATAGGAAAAACAATATTTTATACCCGATGAGGTATATTTGCGCCATAAATGATTGAAATTATACCTGATATGGTATAATATAAAATCATGAGCAGAATTGGTGATTATGTAAAACAGGAAAGAAAAAAACTGGGATTAACGCAGGAAGAATTTGCCATGAGAACAGGACTGGGGCTCCGGTTTGTCCGTGATCTGGAGCAGGGGAAGGAAACTGTGCGGATGGACAAGGTGAATCAGGCGCTGGCACTGTTTGACTGTGAAGCGGTACCTGGACGGAAGGAGCGGAGAATAAGTGACAGATAGTACTGTTTATCGGAAAGGATATGTGTATATACAGGAATCCTTTGCCGGAATTATTGAGGAAACAGATGAAGGATATCGGTTTACTTATGATACAGATTATGTGGAAAGTCCCTGTGCAGTTGCTGCCAGTCTGACACTGCCGCTTCAGAAGGCCCCCTTTTTTTCTACGACATTATTTCCTTTCTTTGACGGGCTGATACCGGAAGGATGGCTGCTTGCAGTAGTTAGCAGAAACTGGAAAATTGACAGAAATGACAGATTTGGACTGTTGCTTTCCGTGTGCGAAGATTGCATAGGAGATGTAAGAGTCAGAAGTGAGGTGGCAGGATGAGATGTCTGTGTTGTGGAAAGGAAATACTGCCGGAATCCTCTTCTGAGGAAAAAAAGAATATGTGGCACGGAAGGTGTGTCAGAAGATTTTTTGGAACCAAAGCCCTTCCGGCTATTGATATTACCAAAAAGGAACTTGATGAACTGGTAAATGAAACAGTAAATCGTGGTCTGACTGTTACAGGGGTGCAGAAAAAACTTTCTCTTCATCTGTCAGTGGATGTGAAAAACAAGCTTACTGTTGTCAATTATCCAACGGGGTTCATCCTGAAGCCACAAACTGAGGAATATGATTCATTGCCTGAGTTTGAAGCCCTTGGAATGCGTCTTGCGGAAATTGCGGGTATAAAGACTGTTCCATACGCACTGATAAGACTTCATGATGAATATGCCTATATAACAAGAAGGATTGACAGAGAAATCATAAAAGACAGAACAATGCGTTTTGCCATGGAGGATTTCTGCCAGTTATCATATCGCCTGACACAGGATAAATATAAAGGTTCTTATGAACAGTGCGGACGTATTGTGGATAAATATTCGGATGCGGCAGGCTTTGATATGACAGAACTTTATCTGCGCATCGTATTTTCATTTCTTATGGGAAATTCAGATATGCACCTGAAGAATTTTTCCCTGATAGAAGAAAAGCCGGGAAACAGACGGTATCATCTTTCAGCAGCTTACGATCTGTTGCCGGTTAATATTATTATGCCGGAGGATACAGAGGAAATGGCACTGGCATTGAATGGTAAGAAGCGGAATCTCAGAAAGAAGGACTTTTATGTTCTGGCGGAAAGTTATGGGATATCCGGAAAAGCAGCGGAAAAAATGATTGAAAGGCTGGTTTCTTTAAAAGAAGCATTTCTGGAGGAGTGTGACAGAGCATTTCTGAGGGAAGAACAGAGAGAAGCAGTAAAAAGGCTGATCGTACACAGAACAGAAATTCTCTGCTGATCAGCCTCCACTGTCAGTTAGTAAACTGCCGTCTACAGGAACCGCTTCAGCATCTGCAGGACACCGTTCTCCCAGTAGGGCGGGCAGATCTCCTTGGCTGCAGCCCGCACTTCCTCGCG
>CACXDC010000039.1 GCA_902766365.1 uncultured Lachnospiraceae bacterium
GAAACGGTTGTCTTACTTTCCAAGGGCGCTAAAGGTCCGGGGGACCTTTGCTCAGCGCGGACCGAAGTGGAACGGAGAATGGTCGACAGCAGAAAAGTAAAGGTTGATTTCTCTTTAGAGGATATGGATTTATCTGAATTCAAAGGAAAAGCGACTTATGAGCAGATAAAGGCATATGTACTGGAACAGACAGGACTTAAGGTTTCATCACTGTATATCGCACAGATTAAGAAGAAGTGTGGATTGGATGTCGGTGAGAATTTTAATTTACCTAAATCTGAGAATGCAAGACAGCCTAAGTGTACACCAGAGAAGGAAGATGCGATTATGCAGGCGTTTAGCCATTTTGGAATCATATAGGTTGTGGATAAACAGCAGCATGTGTTAAAAATATAGTGAAGTATTGGAAAA
Organism: uncultured Lachnospiraceae bacterium; assembly: GCA_902766365.1. GTDB lineage: Bacteria > Bacillota > Clostridia > Lachnospirales > Lachnospiraceae > Suilimivivens. Next base: position 412 of record CACXDC010000039.1, read on the forward strand.
AGGACATTCCAGAACTGTAGATTTTACAGATCAGGGGATGTCCTTTTTGCTGATATGAATGATACCTATCTTATCTGATCTATGGATAAGATAGATAGGATTGGTGTCATCTTTCCTAACTGTGTCATTGACATTCTGACAGTGGGCAATTTTGTCAGAAAGGCAGGGAAAACTTCAGAACAGTATTAATGGAAATGCGGAATTTATTGAAGGAAAATTATTAAAAGGAAATTATTTTATTGAAGAACTTAGAGCATTTGTAAACAACATTTATTATTTTATGCTTGACAAACACAATGAAACTATTATACTGATGTTAGTCCATAGATGGACTAACATAAAGATGGACTATTGGGAGGGATGATATGGCAGAAGACATCAGAGCGCAGATAGCTCAATATTGTAATCTTTTACATGAATGGAATGCTTCGTATGAGGAATATGCGAAATCAGCAGGCTTATCCTATACGAGCCTTTCTGTTCTAAGTGCAATATACAGCAATCCGGGGCGGACACAGAAGGAACTGGCGGAAATCTGTTTTCTTCCAAAGCAGACAGTAAATGCTGTAATAACTTCATTTTTCAAGAATGGCTGGGTAAGATTGGAAGAAATGCCAGAAGATCGTCGCAATAAGACAGTGAATTTCACGGAAACAGGAATGGAGAATGCAGCTAAGATTATTGGTAAGGTCAGGGAATGTGAGGATAAGGCGATGAGTGGTCTGACAGGGGAACAAAGAGAAGCATTACTTGATCTCACAAGAATGTATATCCGCAGTTGCAGTAGTGCTATGAAAAACGAGTAATATCGTTTTTTAGCCGAATAGTCCCAAAATGGATAGTCAAAAACAATACTATAAAGGAGAATATGATGGAAAACTTTGAATATCAGGCAGGAACTAAAGTACTTTTTGGAAAAGATCAGATAAGCAAACTTCCGGAGATAGTAAAAAAATATGGCAGTAAAATATTGTTATGCTATGGCGGAGGCTCCATTAAGCGTATTGGTATATATGATGACATTAATCATCTGTTAGAGGGGTGTGAATTATATGAATTAGCAAATATAGCCCCTAATCCAAAGATAGAAAGTGTCGAAGCCGGTGTAAAAATATGCAGGGAGCATAACATAGATGTGATACTTGCGGCTACAGGAAGCGAGTATGATGCAGGTGCAGTTATTTCTAATACTGCGACAAATGAGAAATTAGGTTATGACAGTGAATATGTCCGTCCTAAGGTATCGATTCTGAATCCGGAATACACATATTCAGTTTCAGCAAAACAGACAGCAGCAGGTTCTATAGATATTATTTCACATTTACTGGAGCAATATTTTGCACCACACAATACATATATGGCAGATCAGTTATTGACAGCATCGCTTAGGACAGCAATTCATTATGCGCCGGTTGCAGTAAAAGAACCAGAAAACTATGAAGCACGAGGTCAGTTAATGTGGCTTTCTTCATTGGCTTGTAATGGTATTCTTTCAACAGGCTGTCAATATGGCGGTTGGAGCTGTCATGGAATAGAGCATGAGTTAAGTGCTTTTTATGATGTAACACATGGTATTGGACTGGCTATCATTACACCACGCTGGATGAGATACATTCTCAGTAAGAATCCTGCTACAGCCTCACGTTTTGCCCAATATGGAATAGATGTATTTGGAATATCTGCGGAATTGGATACGAATGAAATTGCAGATAAAGCAATAGACGCTACAGAGAATTTCTTTATGACATTAGGTTCGCCGATGTCGTTGTCAGAACTTGGTATAGGCACAGAGCATTTTGACGAAATGGCAGAGCATGCGGTAGAGGCAAACTGGCTTTCCTATGCGTATGTACCACTTGATAAGAATGATGTTAAGGAAATTCTTAATATGTGTATCTAAAAATATTTTGAAGTAAGAAAGGTGGAAAATATGAATAGAAAAGAAGAACCATTATTTGGATTAGGAAAACAAAGCAGTGACACAGAACATTTTAACGGAGAAGTGTATGTAAATGAAATATTGGATTTTGATTATCCAATGCTGGCAGATACCGTTACATTTGCACCGGGAGTAAGAAATAACTGGCATATTCATCAGGCAGGACAGATTCTTTTGGTGACAGATGGAACAGGCTGGTATCAGGAAGAGGGCAAACAGGCAGTACCATTAAAGAAGGGCAGTATTGTAAAGATTCCTGCCGGTGTAAAGCATTGGCATGGTGCATCTAAAAATAGCTGGTTTACACATATTGCTTTAGAAGACTGGTCAAAAGGACAGCCGGAGTGGTTGGGACCAGTAGCTCAGGAAGATTATGACAAATTGGAGGATAAAGACAATGAGTAAAGTTGCATTAATTACAGGATCAAGCAGAGGGATGGGTAAGGCAGAAGTGTATGAGTTCGCTTTAAGAGGATATGATGTTATCGTTCATTATGTGAACAGTAAAGAGGCTGCTGAAAATATCAGTAAGGACATAGAAGAAAAATATGGTGTCAGAACTGCTGTGATAAAAGCAGACCTGTCTAAGGAAGATGAAGTAAGAGAGCTGGCGTCAAAGGCTTTAGAAGTATTTGGAAAAGTAGATGTGCTCGTCAACAATGCCGGAATTGCTTTATATGATGATTTTGAAAAGAAGACAATAGAGGGATTTGAACAGTCTATGCAGGTAAATCTGTATGCACCGTTTCTACTTACTCAGATTCTTGCCCCAAAGATGGCAGAGAACAAGTATGGAAAGATTGTCAATATAGCAACGATAGATGTTATGACAACCTATAATGCCGAAAGTGCGGAATATGACGCTTCTAAGGCAGGACTTATCAGCCTTACAAAGACTTCTTCCTTACAGTTCCAGCCATATGTCAATGTAAACTGTGTGTGTCCGGGCTGGGTGGCAACAGATATGAATAAGGAATTACCACAGGAGCTTCTTGATTATCAGACCTCTAAGACATGTAAGAGGCGTATGGCAAAACCGGAAGAAGTGGCAAAACTTGTGGCATTTCTGGCAAGTGATGACGCAGAATTTATTGATGGTGAGGTCATCAAGATTGATGGTGGATATAAATTAATGTAGTCATATCAGGAGGCATAGTTTGGAATCAGAAGTAAAGTTACAGCATAAGGTCAATTTCAGATGGCTGATTGTATTTGCACTGCCAACGATTTTGTCCAGTATATTTTCAAGTCTTTATTCTGCTGTTGACGGCATATTTGTAGCAAGATGGGTGAATACAGATGCACTGTCAGCTATAAATATTACTATGCCAATGACCTATCTGGCATCGGCACTTGGTATGATGTTCGGAAGTGGAGGAAATGCACTTGTAGCCAAAAAGCTGGGTGAAGGAAAAGTAAGAGAGGCACAGGAAGACTTTTCCTTGCTTATGGCAGTAGCATTTGTATTTAGTATCACATTATCGGTATTGTGTTTTATATTTCTGAATCCACTCTGCCGGTTTCTTGGCTCTGATACAGCACTGCTTTCCTATTGCAGACAATATATGATTCCTGTACTTATATCGCTTCCGTTTGCAGTATTTGGAATGGTTTTCCAGCTTAGCTTTATAACAGTTGGAAAAGCGGGACTTGGGGCTGTGTTATCAGTGACAGGTGGAGTCCTTAATATTGTACTGGACTGGCTGTTTATCTCAGTATTTGGCTGGGGATTGGCAGGAGCGGCAATAGCTACAAGTATCGGATATGCATTTCCATCTGTGACAGGAGTCATCTGGTTTTGCGCAAATAGAAAACAGATCCTTCATGTGGTACGTCCAAAATGGAGACTTAAAACAATCGTGGATAGCTGTGTAAATGGTTCATCAGAAATGGTAAGTGTGCTTGCATTTTCAGTCATAACGATTCTTTTCAACAGAATTCTGATGAATCTGGGCGGTTCAGACGGAGTTGCGTCATTGTCTATCATATGGTATGCGCAAGGGTTGTTTGGAGGAATGTTTAGGGGCTATATAAATGGCATTTCATCCGTCGTCAGCTACAATTTTGGCCGAGGAGATAAAAAACAACTGGCAGCAGTTTTTAAAGTCAGTGTGTTGACACTGGCAGTAGCAGGAATTGTGGTTATGGTTGTCAGCTATTTTGCAGGTAGACCGGTAGTAGATTTCTTCGCAAAGAATAATGAAAATGTGCGTGAAATAGCATTGCATGGATTCAGGATAGTTGCAACAAGCTTTCCAATGATGGCATTTAACGTGTTTGGCTCAGGCTGGTTTACAGCATTAAATGATGGTAAGACATCCGCTATATTGTCATTTTGCAGAACCGTAATATTTATGGTTATACCGGTGCTTATTCTGCCACAGATTTTTGAAATGTCAGGTGTATGGCTGTCGATTACAGTAGGAGAGACATTGAGCATATTGATGAGTATCTATTATTTTTCAAAGTACAGAACTGTTTGGAGAGGTGATGAGTAATGAAACATGTATTGATATTAGGTGCAAACGGAGTACTCGGAAGTGAAATAACAAGGCAATTAGCACAGTGCAAAAATGTAGAACAGACCTGTTACGATATCAGGCAGATTTCATATAAGCGTATAAATGGTAAAAATATATGTGCTGATGTATGCGACAGAAAAGCCTTGGAAAAAGCTGTGGAAGGACAGGACTATGTAGTCTGTTCCCTCAATGGAAACTGGTATTCACAGGCACAGAGTCTGGTTGAAGTACTTATGCACAGAGAAGATATCCGTATTATATGGGTGACAGGAATGGGAATCCATAATGAAGTGGCAGGGTATTACGGTTTGCTTTGGAAAAGGTATGCTGCAATGTACCCGGATTATATACAGGCTGCTGATTGCATTGTTAATTCCGGCATTCCATATACGCTTATCCGGACAGCAGATCTTACTGAGGCAGACAGCATGGAGTATCATTTGCACAAGCCGGGAGAAAAGGCTCATAGCAGATATGTGAGCCGTGCTGCGGTTGCAAATCTTATTACACAAATAATAATGTCAGATGATGATTTTGGTTTAAATGAAAGCATTGGAATAACAGATTGATATGAAAAAAATAATAAAAAGAGAGTTTTTGATTTTTATCATGCTGGTTTTCATAGTAGGAAGCAGTGCCATTGTTTTACATAGTTTAATGCTGATATGGCAGATGGACTGGCAATCAGGAGTGCAAACGGATTGTCAGATGATAAACTTGATGAGGAGCTTAATGATTGGCTGCAACAGGAGGTAGAAAAATAAATGGAATAATTTTGGGCTTATATTTTTGCCAGATTTTTAATGTCTGATTTGAAAATCTGGCAAAATTTTATAATTTCGGATTCCTTCGCCTCAGCTTTCTATGTTCCTTTGCCGGCTTGGAACGGGAAAATATTTCTTTTACTATACATTTCGTCGGAACAAGTTTTATGCTGGCATTCCTGCGGGATGCAAATACATCCGCTTCTGTAATACAGATCATAAATCTGTTAGATAAGGTTCTTGGCAGGGAAACTGTTCCATGTAACAGGACGAAGGTATTCTATTGTGACCCAAGTGCCCCGTATCAAAAAGGGGCCTGCGAAGTGAATCATGAACTGATGCGTCGCATCCTGCCCAAAGGGAGCAGCTTTGATGATCTGACACAGGAAGATATTTTCCTTATGATGGATCATATCAATTCATATAAAAGAAAAAGCTGAACAACCGTAGCCCATACGAAACGTTCAGCTTTTATTACGGAGAAGAAGTCCTTAAGAAACTGGGATGTAGACCGGTTGCAGCCGAAAACATCATCTTAAAGCCTAAACTTCTCAAAAAGTAACAAATAAATCTGCAAAGTGCCGCCAGAAAAAGAGCCAGCAGAAAAACGCTTAAACAGGGATGGATTTTCCGAATACAAAAGTTTCGACCGGGAATTGATCTCTGATTGGTGTATGCAAATTTATAGCTGAACATAGTATAACATACCAATGCAGGAATGAAAATCAGGGAATCTTGCTTATAAAGTGGGATTTTCATTTACAAAACGGGAATCTCAGTTTGCTATTTACCTATAGAAAAAGAGTTCACACTAAGTTTGGACAATGATGCACAAAATGAGACGGTAGTTCTGCTTTCCAGAAAAAATTGATCTCTATTTGGGGTCATCGTTCTCCAGGATATGGGCTATTTCGGCAGCTTCCTTGCGGATATCGTGCAGATCATTCTGAATGGCCTGTTCTTCCTGCTTCAGCTCAGGATGCTCGTCAATCTCTTCCCTGATGAACATCAGAGAGAAACTTACAAGGAGCAGAAGACAGGATACCCAGATCGTCTTCATGCCGAATAACAGGATAAAGCGGCTGCCAAGTCCTGCTCCAAGGGCAAATAAAAGAATTACGCCAAAATAGTGGAAGGATTTGAACAGAGTCTTCCTGTTATGAGTCTTATGGTAGGCACACAGGGATTCCATACCGCTTCTGATATTTCCAATACACATAGTACTGGCAAATGCGTAGCTGTTGACCTTACGAAAGGCCTGCACCTGCATGGCACAGGCAAAGGATACCATGGCGTTTGCAATGAGATTCCATGATTCTGGCAGGAATCCAACAAGGAACAGAAGAAGGATCTCTGTGATCAGAACCAGCTGCCGCCAGTGGATCCGCCTGGCAAGCTGATATTTCTGCCGGATCAGTTCTGCGGCTGCAACTCCCAGAGCAAAGAACACAAGAGGGACCAGGTAGTGCATGACAGAACGGAAATCCCCTTCAAAGATATGCTGGCTCAACAGGACGATATTGCCGGTCTGGGCATTGGCAAATACTTTTCCACGTGAAATATAAGTATAGGCATCCTGAAGACCGCCGGATACGGAAAGAAAAGCGGCGGTCAGGAGGGATTCAGACATTTGTCTGTGAGAGGTATAATGTTTTGTGTTTACGGGCATGATATTACCTCCGGACGGATATTTCCTGATTGCAGTAAATGCATCGGTATTTCCTTGAAGTGGACAGCCGGAAGATCTGGTCACAATTGGCTTCCGTACTGGTAATACATCTTGGATTTTTACATTTTACTACATTTTTCAGTTCCTGGGGAGGAATTGGATGAAATTTTTTGATCACTTTACCGTCCTGAATGTAGATCAGAGTAATACGGTCATCCAGATATCCGAGAATATTTAAGCGTTCCGGTAGGGATGTTCCTTCAATTTTGATCAGGTCTTTACTCCCGTATTTCTGACTTTTAACCGATTGGAGCAGGGCAACAGGCTGATTCTGTGATTCCAGGTGAAGTAACCGGTATATTTCCATACCGTAACCTGCGGTGATATGATCGATCACAACACCATTCTGTATAGATTCTACATTTAACACGGCAATACCTCCTTTCCGGTCTGTGGATCTGGCAGATGCAGAAGCGCCATGATCAGGGCCATACGGATATAGACACCATTTTGTACCTGATCAAAATAAGCAGCCCTGCTGTCCTGATCTACGTCCATGGAGATCTCATCGACTCTTGGCAGGGGATGCAGCACCGGCATATCATCGGATGCGAGTTTCAGCTTGTCCGCTGTCAGTGTATAAATTCCTTTCAGTCTGATATAATCCTCTTCATTAAAGAAACGTTCCTTCTGTACTCTTGTCATATACAATACATCCAGTTTGGGAAGGGTGTCCTCCAGACTGGTTACTTCCTGATAGGGTGTATTGCCTGGCTTCAGAGTATCCTCAATCAGATAATCCGGAACACGGAGCTCCTCCGGGGAAATAAAATAGAACTGATTTCCACGATAATGGACCAGACTGTTTACAAGAGAATGGACGGTTCTGCCAAATTTCAGATCTCCGCAGAAACCGACTGTCAGATGATCGAGACGGTGTTTCCTCTGACGGATGGTCATCAGATCGATCAGTGTCTGGGTAGGGTGACTGTGGCCACCATCGCCTGCATTGATAACAGGAACTCTGGAAAACATGGAGGCTCTCAGCGGAGCACCTTCCTTAGGATGGCGCATGGCGATGATATCTGCATAGCAACTGACAACACGGGCAGTATCGGCTACAGTTTCTCCCTTTGTGGCACTGGAAAGACCGGCACCGGCAAATCCAAGTGTTGTACCGCCAAGGCTCTGCATGGCAGATTCAAAGGAAAGACGGGTTCTGGTACTTGGTTCGTAAAAAAGCGTGGCAAGCTTTTTGCCATCAGCAACATGGGCATAGGCAGCCGGATTGGAAGCAATCCGGTCTGCCAGGTCAAGTATGTTGGTTAATTCTTCTTGGTTTAAGTCAAAATGATCGATCAGATGTCTCAAAACCATTCCCCCTTTATCAGATACTGATCCCGTCTGGCACCTACAGAGATGAACTGGATCTCATGATTCAGAAGATGTTCCAGTGTTTTAATGTATTCCTTTGCCTCGTCCGGAAGCTCCGCATAAGTGCGGCAGCCGGAGATATCTTTCTGCCAGCCTGGAAGAGTTTCGACGACAGGCGTATACTGATCAAGATCCTCAGTAGGATCGAAGGTTACTGTGCGATGACTTCCTTTCTGGTAGGCGACGATCAGGGGGATCTCTTTCAGGGAGCTGAGTACATCCAGTTTGGTCAGGGCTATTTTATCTGCATTCTGACATGTAAGACCATAGCGGCTGGCCACTGCATCGAAGGGACCAACACGACGGGGACGTCCGGTAGCTGCTCCAAATTCTCCACCGGCTTCACGAAGTTCATTAAGCCATTCTTCCGGCATGGCCTTTTCAGCAGCAAAAGGACCGGCACCTACACAGGTGGAATAAGCCTTCAGTACACCAACCACATGATCCAGGGCTCTTCCGGGTATTCCGGCTCCAATGGGGCCATAGGCGGAAATAGTGGAGGAACTGGAGGTGTAGGGAAAGATACCGTAATCAATATCTCTCATAGCACCAAGCTGTGCTTCCAGTACGACTTTTTTCCCGGCCGAAAGAGCTGAATCAAGCCATGCACCGGTATCACAGATATAGTCACCAAATAATTCTGACTGCTTTTCACACCATGTAAGCAGTGCAGAGAAGGACATGGGCTCCTGGTGATAGCATCCGCCAAGCTCCAGATTTTTGGCTTCCAGCATGGTTTTCAGCCGGTTTTGTACGGCAGGATCATCAAGATGCAGGAGGTCACCCAACCGGAGGGTCTTTTTGCGGTATTTGTCACTGTATGCATAAGCAATCCCACGTCGGGTAGAACCAAAGGCGGATCCGGTTTTTGCCAGTCTGTCTTCCTCAAGCTCATCCTGGATCCTGTGCCAGGGCATGGATATGGTAGCTCTTTTGGAGAGCTTTAAATTTTCTTTTGTAACATTGACTCCTTTTTCGCAGATCTGCCGGATCTCACCGGCCAGATGCTCAAGGTCAACTACCATACCATCACCAAGAACACAGACAACATTGGGGTGCAGGATACCGGAAGGGAGCAGATTCAGTACAAATTTGCCATTTTCTGTAACAACGGTATGACCTGCGTTATTTCCACCCTGATACCGGACTACGACATCAGCCTGCTCTGCAAGCAGGTCGATCACACGTCCTTTTCCTTCGTCTCCCCAGTTAATACCCGTTACTGCTGTCAGCATGATTCTCCCTCCTTATTCTGTTTTGCTACTGCGGCCTGTACACGTGTAGGAAGGCCATACAGTCTGATGAAACCGGTAGCATCTGATTGCTGATAACTGCCACCTGCGTCAAAGGTTGCTATTTCCTCACTGTAAAGAGAGTAAGGAGACCAGACACCTGCATTGATAAGGTTACCTTTGTAAAGCTTCAGACGCACTTTGCCGGTTACGGTCTGCTGAGTTTCTGTTACAAAAGCAGATAATGCCCGGCGAAGCGGTGAAAACCACTGACCATCATAAACAAGTTCTCCAAAGGTAACGGAAAGCTCCTTCTTTTTATGGGCTGTAAGCTTGTCCAGAGTCAGTGTTTCCAGTACCTCATGTGCTTTATATAAAATAGTGCCCCCTGGTGTTTCATAAACGCCACGGCTCTTCATACCAACCAGCCGGTTTTCGACTACATCATACAGGCCAATGCCATTTCTCCCACCAATTTCGTTAAGTACTGTAATGATCTCGACAGGTTTCATGTTCTTGCCATTCAGAGCGGTTGGAACGCCTTTGACAAAGGTCAGCTCTACATATTCCGGCTGATCAGGTGCCTGAAGAGGGGAAACTCCAAGTTCCAGGAAACCCTCTTTTTCATATTGAGGTTCATTTCCGGGATCTTCAAGATCCAGACCCTCATGGGAAAGATGCCATAGATTTTTGTCTTTAGAATAATTTGTTTCACGTTTGATTTTTAATGGGATATGATGTGCTTCGGCATAATCTATTTCCTCATCACGGCTTTGGATATCCCATTCCCTCCAGGGAGTAATGATTTTCAGGTCAGGATCAAAGTGCATGATACCAAGCTCAAACCGGACCTGATCATTCCCTTTTCCGGTACTGCCATGGCAGACAGCATCGGCATGTTCCTGATGTGCGATCTCCACAATGCGCTTTGCAAGCAGAGGACGTGCAAAGCTGGTACCAAGAAGATATCCTTCATAATCGGCACCGGCCTGCATAGTAGGAATAATATAATCATTGACAAACTCCTCTGTCAGATCTTCGATATACAGTTTACTTGCACCACTGGACTTTGCACGTTCTTCAAGGTCGTCCAGTTCATCAGTCTGTCCGACATTACCACAGACAGCGACCACCTCGCAGTTATCATAATGTTCTTTCAACCAGGGGATGATAATGGAAGTATCAAGACCACCGGAATACGCTAATACTACTTTTTTGATTTTGCTCATATAAGATCCTCTCCTTTGACTTGCTTTTTTAAAACGAGTTCATTATACTGAACAGACAGAAATGTGTAAAAACTATCATTGATATAATAGAAATCATAAAATGATATGACAGAAATGAGCGGAGAACGGATTTGAACGTAAATTTTGAGTATTATAAGATTTTTTATTATGTGGCAAAATATTGTAATTTCACAAGAGCAGCACATACACTGGGGAATAGTCAGCCTAATATCACAAGAGCAATGAACTGTCTGGAGCAGCAGCTGCACTGTACGCTGTTTGTGAGGACAAATCGTGGGATCCAGCTGACACCGGAGGGAGAGAAGCTTTATATCCACGTATCGGCGGCCATGTCACAGCTGCTGGCAGCTGAGGAGGAACTGATTGACAGTACAGGAATGTCCCACGGAAGTATTTCCATTGGAGCCACTGAAACAGCACTGAATATATTCCTCCTTGATAAGCTGAAGGATTTTCATATGGATTACCCGGGGATCCGTCTGAAGATTTATAATCATTCAACTCCACAGGCTGTGGATGCGGTGAAAAGTGGTAAGATTGATTTTGCGGTTGTAACAACGCCGGTAGAAGTAGAAGCTCCGCTTAAACAGATCAGATTGCAGTCTTTCAGGGAGATCCTGGTAGGAGGTAAGACCTTTACTGCCCTTGGAAGTCAGGAACTTTCCCTGACAGAACTGCGGGATTATCCATTGATCTGTCTCGGGCGTGAAACCATGACATTTCAATTTTATCATAAGCTGTTTCTTGCCTATGGTATTGATCTTATGCCGGATACAGAAGCGGCAACTACGGATCAGATCCTTCCGCTGGTAAAGTGTGAACTTGGACTTGCTTTTCTTCCGGAGCCAATGGCAGAGGAATCGATCAGAAAGCGGGAGATCGTACAGATCCAGTTGAGGGAAAGCATACCGGAGCGGAATGTGTGCATGGTATATGACTCCAGGCATCCGTTAAATGTGGCTGCAAGAGAATTGAAGTCACTCATACTGAAAGCGACAGAGGGGTAAGAGAATCTGTATGGGATCCCATGAACCATACGCTGGAGGTGCCAGACAGCCTGGTTGACAATCATAGGGAAGTATGTTAAATATAGAAAAGTCGGAGGACTTATAAGCGTAAGTATAAGGCCGGATAAGATTCTATACACGTCAGTTAGCGGAGGCTTTTCCTGCGTACAGGGAGGCCGGATAAGAAAGCTGTCAGTGTATGGATTTCTTATCCGGTTTTTTGTGTCACAAATGAAATGAAGAACGATATAAACAGAAAGGAACACAGGAAATGGATTTTCTGAATGAAAAGGTAAGCAAAATTTATTTTAAGTATCTGGCGGCAGCTTTTGGCAGTGCATTGATCACTTCCATATATTCAATCGTGGATATGGCTATGGTTGGTCAGTATCAGGGACCGGAAGGAACGGCAGCACTGTCAGTCGTAGCACCTGTCTGGAATGTGATCTACAGTCTTGGACTGCTGACCGGGATTGGTGGCAGCGTTATTTTCAGTACGAAAAGAGGATGCCGGGAGCAGAGTGATGATAGTGAAAACCAGTATTTTACAGCAGCGGTAATGGCTTCACTGGCACTTGGCATACTGGCATGGGCAGCGATTCTTTTTCTGGAGAGACCGATTCTCTTTTTCTTCGGAGGAAATGAAGAACTTCTGACACTGGCACACCGCTATCTGATCCCGATTAAATTTGTGTTTCCACTGTTTCTTTTTAACCAGATGCTGGCAGCTTTTCTGAGGAATGATCAGGATCCGGGTCTTGCGACAGCAGGTGTCCTGGCAGGTGGGATCTTTAACATGCTTGGAGATTATTTTTTTGTTTTTACTCTGGATATGGGAGTATTTGGAGCAGGACTTGCAACCGCTATCGGAGCAGCAGTATCTTTCCTGATCATGATGACACATTTTCTCCGGAAAAGAAATACACTGGTGCTGGTAAAAACCAGGGAAATGCTGGTCAAATGGAAGGAGATCGGGGTCACCGGATTTGCGACTTTCTTTGTAGATGTGGCTATGGGGATCCTGACGATCCTTTTTAACCGGCAGATCATGAAGTATCTGGGAAGTAATGCTCTTGCTGTATACGGGCCGATCATCAATGTCAGTACATTTGCACAGTGTTGTGCTTATAGTGTAGGACAGGCGGCACAGCCCATTATTTCTACCAATTATGGAGCAGGAAAAGCGGACAGGATCAGAAAAACACTGCACCTTGCACTGGGAACAACAGCCTTTTTTGGAGTTTTCTGGAAGTCACTGAGTATGATCTGTCCAAACCTGTATATCCGGATTTTTATGACACCGACGGAGGAGATTCTCCATATGGCACCGGCCATTATCCGGTGCTATGCAGTTTCCTTTATCCTGCTTCCCTTTAATATATTTTCAAC
>CACXDC010000040.1 GCA_902766365.1 uncultured Lachnospiraceae bacterium
ATATCAGGATTTATTTTCTGAGCATTCCATTCATGACGGTCTACAATTTTGGCTCCGCTGCCCTGCGGAGCTTTGGAGATACGAGAAGACCCATGTATTATCTGCTCGTTTCGGGTGTCGTGAATGTGGTTCTGAATCTGATCCTGGTGATCTGCTTCTCACTTGGGGTAGCAGGTGTGGCCATAGCGACGGTCATATCCAATATTTTAAGTGCAGCACTGGTGCTGATCTATCTTTACCGTCGGAAGGACGAATTTCATTTTCAGTTTTCCGGGCTGAAGATCCGGAAAGAGGATCTGAAGAAGGTTCTGGTCATTGGAATCCCGGCAGGAATACAGGGAGCGATCTTTTCTGTGTCCAATGTATTTATCCAGAGCGGGATCAATTCCTTTGGCGAGGATGCGATTGCGGGCTCTTCCCTGGCACTGAATTTTGAGTACTTTACTTATGATATTGCAGCAGCCTTTGCACAGGCGGCAGTGACCTTTACCAGTCAGAATTATGGTGCCGGCAATTTGAAACGCTGCCGGAAGGTTTTTCTGCTCTGTATGCTCTTTGGGATCGGATTTACAGAGATCCTGAGTATCATTTTCATTGTTTTTGCGGATTTCTTTGTCAGTATTTATACGACAAGTGCAGCAGTTGCGGTTTATGCCATTATCCGTATGCAGCATGTCTGCTCCATGGAGGGCGTGACAGCCACCTATGAGGTGGGCAGTGCATCCCTGCGAGGCATGGGAAAATCCACGGAGCCTTCGATCATCACGATCCTTGGCACAGTAGTGTTCCGGATGATCTGGATGGTGACTATATTTAAGTGGATCCCGACCTATGATATGCTGATGAATGTGTATATTGCTTCCTGGATCTTTACAGGTGGACTGATCATACTGATCTATCTGCTCCATATGAAAAAGACAGAGCGTCAGTTCGCAGAAAGACAGACAGGAAGTGGAAATTAGTTCTTCCGGCTTGCGATCATGTTGCCAAACAGTTTGTGGATACCGCACTTCCAGCAAGGAACCATACCGAGGATGGCACCGATCGCACCCTGTGCGATTTCATAGGGAAGCTTGATCATGGCGTACTCAAAGGTACTGTATACGAAGGTCTTGCCAAGGGTATAACCGATCACCATGATGACAGCACCTACGGTAACACCGATACCGGAAGCAAGCTGGGGACGATCCTTCAGTGTCTTATGGGAGATCAGGGAAATAACAACAGCCTGCAGACCATGGGTTGCAAGGGAAACAAACATGGGAGCGGGATAGAAAAGCATATCGCCAAGGAAGGATCCCACACCGCCTACGATAAAGGCCTCTAACGGGTTTAACAGAATCGCACCGAGACAGATGGCAACGTCACACAGGTACAGGTGGCCGCCGGGAACCGGAATACCAAAGGAGCTTAAGGCAATGGTCATTGCCATAAATACAGCTGCGGTAGTAAGTCTTAAGGTTGTGATTTTTGCGTTTGATTTTTTCATTTGAGAACTCCTTTACAAAGTGTTGAATCAAGGATACAATTACTTTGGTAATATCGAAATAACCAAACAAGGAGTTTCTAATAAGACCAGATGAACTACTCGATTATAAAAGACAGTGGGGTACAGGCATATATCCAGCTGTATAACCACTTTGTGCAGGACATTGTAGCAGGGGTATATCCTTATGGCAGCAGGCTTCCTTCCAAGCGGATCATTGCGGAGGAAACCGGTGTCAGCCTGGTGACCATAGAGCATACCATGAACCTGCTGAATGATGAAGGATATATAGAAGCCAAACAGCGGAGCGGCTATTATGTGATCTACCGGGAAGCAGATTTCCAGGTAAGTCCCAGGATCCGGCAGGAGGAACTGCCACAGGTGCATTTAAGTCTCCACCATGTGGGAGATTTCCCCTTCAGTGTACTGGCCAGGACCATGCGCAGGGTACTGCTTGATTATGGCGAGGAGATTCTGGTGAAATCGCCAAACAAAGGGTGTCAGGAACTCAGGACGGAGATCTGTTCTTACCTTGGAAGAAGCCGGGGGATCCAGGTGCAGCCAAGGCAGATCATTATCGGATCCGGTGCGGAGTATCTCTATGGTATGGTAGCACAGTTTTTCGGGACCGGCTGTATCTTCGGGATTGAGGATCCTTCCTATGAAAAAATAAGACGGGTCTATGAATCTATGGGAATTATCTGTGATCCGCTGACCCTGTCTGCAGAGGGGATCCCGTCGGCAGAGCTTGCAAGGACGGAGGCGAAAGTGCTTCATGTGACTCCGTTTCACAGTTATCCAAGCGGTATCACGATTGGGATTTCCCAGAAACGGGAATATCTGTACTGGGCATCGCAACGGGATGCCGTGATCGTGGAGGATAATTATGATTCGGAACTGACCGTGTCCAGTAAGCCGGAGGATTCTCTTTTTTCACTGGCAAAGGGTGTGAATGTGATCTATATGAATACCTTTTCCAAGACCATCGCTCCTTCTGTCCGTATCGGCTATATGGTGCTGCCGGAAAAGCTGGTGGATGCCTTTGAGGAGAAGCTTGGTTTTTATTCCTGTCCGGTACCACTGTTTGAACAGTATGTGCTGGCAGAGCTTTTAAAAAGCGGAGATTATGAACGGCATATCAACAGGATGCGGCGGAAGCGCAGACGGGAAATGGGTGCATGAGTGAAAGCTCGTGCACTCTTTTTTTATCTTGACATTTCTCCCAAAATCTATATAATTACCAATAGTAATTACCTTTGGTAATTAATTGAGATCGAAAGGAAAATTCCATGACAGTAAAAAAGATAAAAGAATTATTAGATGCCTGTTATGAGGCCAAACGGATCCGGGAGCTGCTGCCGCCCCTTCCTGCAGGTGTGATGCCGTCCTATATCCAGTATCTGGATGTGATCGGTTCGCTGGAGGGGAGGGGTGCATCCGTGAAGATCTCTGATATCAGTGATGTGCTTCACATTCCAAGACCAGGTGTTACAAGGACTGTGAAGGAAATGGAAGCAAAGGGCTATGTCAGGAAGCTGGATTCGAAGGAAGATGGACGGATTACCTATATCACTGCGACAGAAAAAGGAAAACAGCTTTCCGGCAAATATGATGAGCAGTATTTTGCGGGACTTCTGCCTTTTCTGACAGAGATTTCCGATGAGGATGTGGACTGCACGATCCGGACCATTGAGAGCTTTTACCGGGTGATGTGCGAAAGGAGAGAGACATATGACAAATGATAAATCAGATTTTACGCAGGGAAGTATTTTAAAGAAACTGACCTTTTTTATGATCCCCATACTGGGGGCACTGGTGCTGCAGGCTGCGTATGGGGCAGTGGATCTTCTGGTGGTAGGGCGGTTTGGCTCAACCCAGGGACTTTCCGGTGTCTCCACAGGCAGTCAGGTACTGAATCTTGTTACCTTTGTGGTGACGCAGCTTGCCATGGGCATCACCGTGCTGATCGCCAGGTATATGGGAGAAAAGAAGACAGAGCAGATCGGCAGTGTCATTGGCGGTGCGGCAGTGGTATTTACCGTCATATCCATCGTGTTGTTTATCCTGATGGTGACTTTGGCAAGACCTATTTCCATTCTCATGCAGGCACCGGAAGAGGCGCTTTCCCTGACTACCTCCTATGTGAGGATCTGCGGTGCCGGGATTCTGTTTATCGTAGCCTATAATCTGCTTTCTGCCATATTCCGGGGACTTGGTGACAGCAGATCGCCGCTCCTGTTTGTACTGGTAGCCTGTATCGTCAATATTATCGGAGATCTGGTGCTGGTAGCAGGACTTCATCTGGATGCGGCAGGAGCTGCACTGGCAACCGTGGCAGCACAGGCAGTGAGTGTGATATTTGCCCTTCTCCGCTTAAAGAAAAAGGGACTGCCTTTTTCCATCAGCAGAAAGGATTTCCGGCTGAATGTACAGTGCCGTAAGTTCCTTGCCATCGGTCTGCCGCTGGCACTGCAGGAATGTCTGACACAGCTTTCCTTCCTGGCACTTTGCGCCTTTGTCAACAGACTGGGACTGACGGCTTCCTCCGGTTATGGTGTTGCCAGCAAGATCGTCAACTTCGCCATGCTGATCCCAAGCGCACTGATGCAGTCCATGGCTTCCTTTGTTTCCCAGAATGTGGGAGCAGGAAATCAGAAACGTGCGAAAAAGGCGATGGCGACCGGTATCGGCATTGGTGTGAGCGTGGGAGCTGTTGTCTTTGCCCTGATCCTGGCAAAGGGAGATCTGCTGACAGGTTTCTTCTCTACAGATGCTGCCGTGATCCAAAAAGGATATGAATACCTGAAGGGCTTTGCACCGGAAACCATCGTGACAGCGATCCTGTTCAGTATGGTAGGCTACTTTAATGGAAATGACAAAACGCTGTGGGTCATGATCCAGGGACTTGTCCAGACACTTCTTGTGCGGCTGCCGCTTGCTTATTTCATGAGTATCCAGCCGGATGCCAGCCTCACTGCGATCGGACTTGCCGCACCCATTTCCACAGCAGTGGGAATCGTTTTGAATGTTGCTTTTTATATTCATCTGAACCGGACAGAAAATGCTACTGTTTTTGACGGGAATAACTGATTTATGCTAGAAAAGGTTGCTGGATAGTGTCCTTCCATTTTGCTATAATAAGTTAAAATAAGCAGCAAAGGTGGAAAAAATATGAGAAAACCATACATAGATAATATAAGATCCCTGACCATTTTACTTGTTGTCCTGTACCATGTGATCTATATGTTCAATGCTGTGGCGACAGATGGTGTGATCGGGCCAGTGACAGCATTTCATGGACAGGATGCGTTGCAGTATCTGCTGTATCCATGGTTTATGGTGATCCTTTTTATCCTGAGTGGTATGTGTTCCCGGTTTTATCTGGAAAAGCACACAGAGAAGGAATATGTCCGGGCAAGGACCAGAAAGCTGCTGGTACCTTCTACGATAGGGCTTCTGGTTTTTGGATGGGCACAGGGTTATTTTAATATGGCAATCAGCCATGCCTTTGATCAGATGCAGGAAACTGTGCCAATACCCGTTCTGTATCTGATCCTGTGTGTGTCAGGAACAGGGGTACTCTGGACAATCCAGGTCATGTGGATTTTGTCCATGGTACTGCTATTGATCCGTAAGCTGGAAAAGGGGCGGCTGTTTGTCCTGACAGAAAAAGCCGGGATCCTGACAGCACTGCTTCTTGGTATTTTTGTCTATGGGAGTGCACAGATCCTGAATATGCCGGTGATCTGTGTGTACCGGTTTGGTATTTACGGGATGGCATTTCTGACCGGGTATTATGTATTTTCAAATGAAAAGGTGATAAATGAACTGGAGAAATACTGGCTGCCTTTGTTGCTTGCAGCACTTGCAGCCGGGATCCTTTATGCATGTATGGATTATGGAAAAAATTATGCAGTTGCACCATATGTAAACAGCCCGGTGGCAGTGCTGTATGGCTGGCTGATGTGTCTTGCAGTTATGGGAAGTATGAAGCGTTTTGCAGGCAGGGAAAACAGGGTATGGCAGTTTCTGAAGCAGAAAAACTTTGGACTGTATGTATTCCACTATCTGCCATTGTCTGTCTGTGCGTATGAACTGTATACACACACGCAGCTTCCAGGTATCCTGTTGTACTTCCTGACTGGACTGGCTGCTTTTTTTGGTGGTCTGCTTTTGTATGAGATCGTAAGAAGGATTCCAGGATTACGCTGGTGTCTGCTTGGACTTCACAGATGAAAACTGGTATTAATGTAAAAAGAAAATGATCCGATATCTTTAGTAAGGATACAGGAAAGAACAGACCGGGGAGGATACGGGCATGAAGGTAAAGAATATTTCCTTTTATATGGGAGATAATGCGATTCAGGGAAGGCATAACGCAGAAAAGAATACCGGAAAGGAAAAGGGATCCAAAACCATTGACGGACGGGGAACAGCCGCAGCTTCTGATTCCATTGCAGCCAAAAAGGCGCAGGCACAGAAAAAGGCAATGAAGATCATCGGCGATGCCTTTGCCGGTGATAAGCAGATTGATGATGATCTGAATGAGCGCAGGGAAAAAGTCCGCACTCTGCAGAAAGAGAGTGGTGAAAATAAGGCAGCCATGAAGGATCTGCAGGATCAGAGGGAAAAGCTGCTGGCACAGGGGTATGCAGCAGACAGTGATGAGGTGAAAAATCTGGATGAGCAGGTAAAGTCCTATGCAGAGCTTATTTCTGATGCAGAGGATGAGATCCAGATGGAAAATGCCGTGGTCAGACAGTCAAAGATCGAGCGTCTGAAATCAGATCCCATGGTAAAGGCCAGAGAGCAGGCGGATTCTGTAATGGAAGCGGCCAGTGATGAAATCCTTGGGGATCTGATCGCCGAAGGAAAGCAGCATATCGACGAAAAGATGGAAGAAGAGAAAAAGAAAGCCGAAGAGGCGAAAGAGAAGAAGGAAGAGCTGGAAGCACAGATCGAAGCCAGAAAAGAGGACAAAAAGGAGCAGGAGAAGCTCACGGAAGATATTCTGGATGCTGCAAAGGAGCTTACAAATGCAGGAAATGCAGTATCCGATGCACAGCAGTCTATTAAGGATCTGATGAATAAGATGAGCCTTGTGGAAGACGATGTCAAGGGTGCGGCAGTCGATCAGGGTGTATAAAACAGGCAGATAAGAAAAGGGGAAAGATATGAATGCAGCACAGAAGATTCTGATGATCATAGGAGCTTTTTTTGCGGCGATCGGTGGGACGATCGCCATTGTTATGGGAAGCATGGCAGGGCTTACCGGAATGCCGGTCATGACATTTGTGGCGATACCGCTTTTGTTTGTGGCACTTGGGGCCGGATTTATCGTTGCTGTTCTGATCAGTTATTTCCGTAAACGGAAGATCAGGACACATGGCAACAGATACGAAGCCAAGATCTACGGTTACGTAGAAAATACTTCATACACAGTAAACGGCAGATACCCTGTGAACACGAAAGTCCGCTATTTTGACGCCAGTCAGGCAGAACGGGAGGCAGTGATCCCGACCGGATTTGCAAGAGGAAGCGGGGAATATCCTATTGGCATGACCATTACCATTTATGAATATCAGGGAAAATTCAGCTTTGATCCAGATTCTGTAAGAGATGAGGTGATTCCGGGTGAAGCAGAGCTGATGGATGATAAGCCCCTTGAGCCTTCAAAGCTTAAAATGGTGGCTGTCACCTGTAAAAACTGTGGTGCAGGCTATCAGGCAGCAACAGGATATTCCAGCAGATGTCCTTACTGCGGAGGCTATCAGAACGTATAAAATGAGGCATCTGTCAGGGCATGTAAGCTATGGCAGATGCCAGGATATATAAGAGATCAAAATAGTACAAAAACGAATCAAGAGAATAGAAGAAGATTGCTCATAGGCATGCTAACCTGTAGATAAGAAGGGAAATATTTCTAAATGCCGTCAGGCATGGACAGGAGGGACTATGAGCGAAAGAAACTGTAGAAAAATAAGAGAGGCTATCGGATTTACCAGAATTTATCTGGAGCATTCGGATGACAAATATATCAGAGAAGCTGCGTGCGTGGATTATCAGGTACAGCATATCTTATGTCCGATCGATGAAAATGACAGGATCGCCGGCAGGATCGATCACGGATTTATCGGATTTTCTTCCCAGTTCGGGGGAATTTATACCTACTTTTATAATGAATTTGATTATCTGACAGCATTGAAAGAATGCAGGAGTGAGCTGACAGAGGAGGAACAGAAGGAGGCAGATTTTCTGGCAGAATTCTGGAGAAATGAAAATACGAAGAAGAAGTTCTTTGACAGATTTATACAGAAATATGGATTTGAACCCGGGCATAATTATTTCTATCCGGGATTTGTGAACTGTGATGCCAGAGTAGCCGGAACAAATGTGGATTTTCAGAAACTGATGGATCTGGGACTGGATGGTCTTGATGCGGAGATTGATGCAGCGGCAGAGAAAAATGGGGACAGTTCCTTTTATCAGGCACTGCATATGTGGATAGAGACTGTCAGGAAAAGCTGTGAACGTTACAGACAGGAAGCACTGCAGATGGCAGAAAAGGTGGAAGCTGGGAAAAAGGAACAGTTCCTGCAGCTTGCAGAAGGACTTTTGCAGATACAGCATCGTGCCCCGGAGACACTGCTTGAAGGAGTGCAGCTGATGTGGCTGTATTCCATTACATCTGATCTTATGAATTATGGAAGGGCAGACGATTATCTGGGAAAGCTTTATACAGCTGATCTGGCTGCAGGACGGATCACCTTTGAAGGAGCCGTCCTGCTGATCCTTGGCTTATATAAGCACTTTAAGGAGGTCAATAAAGTACATGATTGCCGTGTGATCACAGGCGGCAGGGGAAGAAAGCATGAAAAAGAGGCAGATCAGATGGCACTGGTATTTATGGAGGCTTCTGAGCGGTTCCATGAAACAGTACCACAACTGACACTCCGCTATTATAAGGGAATGTCTGAAAAGGTATTCAGAAGAGCGCTGGAGGTGAATGGAAAGGGATGTACCTTCCCGATCCTGTATTCCGATGAAACGAATATCCCGGCTGTACAGAAGGTATATGGGGTATCAGAGGAAGAGGCGGCACAGTATGTGCCTTTTGGATGCGGGGAATATGTGCTTGCAGGCAGGAGTGTCGGAACACCCAATATTGGTGTGAATCTGTTAAAGGCGCTGGAAATGACGCTGCATCATGGTGTTGATGCCTATCGTAACTGCAAGTGTGGAAAGGATGTGGGAGCACCGGAAGATTTCACCACCTATGAAAAGCTGTATGAGGCACTGCTGGAAGAAATCAGTGAACCCATGGACTGGCTTGCGGATTTTAAAAAGATGAATTATGACGTAGCAGGAGAGGAAGCGCCCTATCTGCATCTGAGTCTCCTGATGGACGACTGTATTGCCAGGGGGAAGAGTCTTCTGGAGGGCGGTGTGCGTTACCTGAATGCTTCCAGTGAGGTGTTTGGCATCATGAGCTGTGCAGACAGTCTGGCTGCGATCAGAAAGGTTGTATATGAGGAAAAGAAGTTTACGCTGCCGGAACTGGTACATATGCTGGATGTTAATTTTGAGGGGTATGAAGCAGAACGTAAGCTTCTTATGGAAGCACCCAAGTATGGAAATGATATTTCCTATGTAGATGATATTGCTACGACATTGTTTTGTGATGTGGCAGACAGGACGACAGAAGCCGGAAAGAAGGCAGGTCTGCACTCTTTCCATATTGTAAGTGTCAACAATTCCATGAGTGCAGAGTGGGGAGGAAACTGTATCGCATCTGCAGATGGAAGAAAAAAAGGAACTCCCATGTCAAATGGAAACGGGGCATCTATTGGAGCAGATACGAGCGGGATCACGGCACTCCTGAACTCCATGTCCAAGTTTGATGCAACAAAGCATGTGGGCGTGATCAATAACCTTCGCTTTACCAGTGAAGTATTTCAGGATTCCATGGATAAAGTAGAGATCCTTTTAAAGACCTTTTTTGAAAATGGGGGAACACAGGCAAATCTCTGTGTGATCGGAAAGAAGGATCTGGAAAAGGCCATGGTGGAACCACAGAATTATCAGAATCTGATCGTGAGGATCGGTGGGTTCAGTGCAAGATTTGTAACTCTTGCCCCGATCGTGCAGAGAGAGATCATTGCAAGGACAACCTATGGAGGATGATGGCAGAATGAAGGGTATGGTAATGAATATACAGAAGTTCTGCCTGCAGGATGGTCCGGGGATCAGAACGACTGTTTTTCTGAAGGGCTGCAATATGAAATGTGCCTGGTGTCATAATCCGGAGAGCATCAGTCCGGATCCGGAACTGCTTTTTTATGAAGAAAAGTGTACAGGCTGCCAGAGGTGTATGCAGATATGTCCTGGAAAAGTACACAGCTTCGCAGAGGAAGAGGGCAGGCTGGTTCACAGAATTGACCGGAAGAAATGTACAGGGTGCGGTGCCTGTGCAGAAAGCTGCCTGAATGGTGCACTGGAAATTGCCGGAAAACAGATGGATACAGAAGAGGTCATGGAAGAGATCCGGAAGGATAAAAAATATTACAGCAGCTCCGGCGGGGGAGTTACGCTTTCCGGCGGGGAAGCATCCTGTCAGATGGATTTTGTAATGGAGCTTTTCGGACTCTGCAGACAGGAAGGGATACATACCGCACTCGAGACAAATGGCCTGATCGCAGAGGTGAATCTGAGGAAGCTTATGACGGTAACGGATCTTTTTCTGTATGATTATAAGGTTACCGGGGAAGAAGAGTACAGGAGATGGACAGGGGCAACGGGACAGATTTCCCTGCAGAATCTGGAAAGGATTGACAGGGCTGGCGGAACAGTTTATCTCCGCTGTCCGGTGATACCGGGAGTCAATGATTCGGCTGAGCATTTTGCCATGATCCGGGAGCTGCAGAGAAAATATCCCTGCATAAAGAAGGCAGAGATCATGGCCTATCACGAT
>CACXDC010000041.1 GCA_902766365.1 uncultured Lachnospiraceae bacterium
AGTGGAAAGTCGGGTACAAAATTTGAAGGTTGCTTTCAAAATGTGAAACTCGTTTACAAAACGGGAAACTCGGGTGACTATTGAGCATGACATAAAAAGCCCTCCGGGCAGGATGATATTTCATTACAAAAAACAACCCGTTCGTTACAGGGAAATGAACAGTGCAGAAAAAGTTTCCGATATTTCAGATGTAAGGAACGTGTTACAGGAGCAGAGAACAAAATGTCGGAAGGAGAAGCATGAGCGGACAGGTAAATTTCTTATGTGCGGCGACGCAGTCTGCAGAGCGCAGATACAGCAAAGAAACAGTACCGGCAGAGGAAACTGGAAAATCCTTTGCCTCACAGATCAAAAAGGAATACAGAAATGTGGTGGCAGACTTTATCCAGAGAAATCCGGAGGAGGCAAAGACGGTAGAAAAACAGGTCCGGGCAGGAAAGAAGCATATTCAGAAGTGTGGTGCTGAAAATATATCCAGACAGGACATGTCCATGGAAGAATATAAAGCCTTTTTTAAAGGACTGATGGACAGGATCCCCCGTGACAGCTCGCAGATGAATGATACGGAAACCTGGTCGATCACAGAGGAAGGCTGTGAACAGATGAAAAATGATCCGGATTATGAAGCCTGGGTACTGGGATATACGGTGGAGAACCGGTCAGTCCATCTTCCGTTTCAGAGCTCCCGGGTATGTATCGAGAAATTTGGCGCAACCATTGAGGAACATATAGGACATAGCTTTGCCAGGGATACTGGTTCTGCAGAAAAAGAGAAAAGCAAAAAGAAGGACGAGTCATGGTGGTACCGGCGTCATATGAGGATCAGACAGATCATTCAGGAACAGAGTGCCATTATGCTGTCAAGAGAGATTGCGGTAAGAGAGTGGCAGAATGTGCAGGCAGAAGCGTTGGCAGCTTTGATGGCAGTACAGAGCCAGATGGCAATGGCACAGACCTTTACAGGAATGCCTGCCGGAAGGATAGCAATACCGAGTGGAAAGATACAGGCAGGGATAACAGGAGGAAATCAGATGAGAATTACAACACAGATGGTCAATGAATCGGTAAGAAAGGCAGGGATACCGGTTAACAATGCGTCACTTCTTGATTATGTAAAGCAGGGAAATTCGCAGAATTCCATGCTGGAAGCATTAAGCAGCAAAACATCTGCAAAAACAGATTCCGGAAACAGGAAAAAGTATGAGAAGCTGGAAAAAGAGGCAGATGGGCTGCAGGAAGCTGCAAAGACTTTGCAACAGGAGGGAGAAAAGAGTCTGTTTACGAAAGCGGCAGAAAGCGGCGATAACCAGAAGCTCTGTGACAGTATAGAAGCACTGCTTCAGGGGTATAACAGTACGGTGAAAGCACTCGGAAATACTTCCGGTACCTTAAATGATTTTTACCGGCAGATGCTGGTGGAAGCACCGGAGAACAAAAAGGATGAACTGGCGCAGGTGGGAATTACCTTTGATAAAGAGGGACTGGCCAGTGTGAACAGGGATAAATTAAAGGCGGCAGATGCAGATACGCTGGAGAAGCTGTTTGGCAGTAAAAGTGAGCTGGTGAGCAGACTGCATTTCCTTTCCGGAAGGATTTCAGATAATGCCAGAGCCGGAGAACAGAGCCTTGGGAATGGGTATTCTGGCAGTGGCAGCCTGTATGAAGGAAAGGCAGCCAGCAGATATGATTTCCGGGGCTGATGCGGATATTCCCTGTAAACAGGAACTTCCCTGCAGATCAGTCCTGCAGGGAAGATGGATTCTGCAGAGATGCCGGATCCTGCATCCGTGATAAATTGGAGTTGTGATAACGCTTATCCAGGGTGACATCGGCAAGAAACCAGTCCGGTGGCAGAAAGGCATTTGCCATTTCTTCATCGGGGAACTCCACCTCTGCGATGATAAGCGGTGCAAAAGGTGCTTCAAATACATCTAACTCTATGGTAAGAGATGGCGTGCCCTCCGGCTGATAGCCCTCACGGAAAGATGGCGCTGCAATGGGAAACAGATAGCGCTTTTTGGTAATGATATTGCCATCTGCTTTGGGAAGCAGATGCTCATAAGCCTCTCTGGTCAGGGGAAGATTGTATTCTTCTCTTGCCATGAGGCCTTTTCCTTTGTAAGTAAGATAATAGTCATCATCCTGACGGCGGATCCGGATGACCGGGTCGGTATTCAGATAAGCCTGCTCAATGAGAAGACAGGTGTGGCTGTCAAGATCTGCCGGCAGTTCTCTGATCGTAAATTTGCGTTCAATTTCCATAGATAATAAACTCCTGTGATTTCGTGATATCGCAGCCAGAAAAGAAAAACAGATAAAACTCTCTTTGCTGAAATGCTTTATCGTCAGTATACAGGAATCAGGAGGGAGAATCAATTCACTGAATTACGATTGTTCTATATTTCCCATGCTCATCTTTTTGCCCTTCGGAAAAGAAGCAGCCCTCATTTTCCGCCCGGTCAATTCCGATTTGGTAAAAACGGAGAAATTTGGACATGGAAAGGGAATGATATCTTATGTGAGACACAATATATAGAACAAATATTACTGAAATATAAAAATATATCTATATTTTGTATTTGTGCAATCTGCTACTGATGCACTGTAAAACGAACAAATAAAAACGAATAATCTATTGCAATGCAGAAATAACTATGGTACATTCTGAATTACAAAAGCATATTTGTTTTCATTTCAATATCATATCACGATATGTCTTTTATTCTGAAAATCTATGCTTTTAATCCATTTTATTTTAAAAGCAGGAGATTTCTGGACAAAGCATATTCACTATCTCCTGAACAGGAGGTAGGATATGAAAAAACGAATGGGGTATGCACCCAGAATCAAAAAAGTTCATTTTCAGAAGGTGAACAGAAACTATAAGGATACATTATTCTGTATGCTTTTCCGGGATAAGCAACGATTGCTTTCGTTATATAATGCAGTAAATCATTCTGATTATAAGAATCCAGACGAACTGCAGGTTGTAACACTGGAAAATGCTATATATATGAATATGAAAAACGATATTGCTTTTCTGATACATGATGAGTTGCACCTTTATGAACACCAGTCAACAGTGAATCCCAATATGCCGCTACGGAATCTTCTTTACGTGGCAAGAGAATATCAGAAGCTGGTTGACGGCAGAACACTGTATGGAGGAAAGCTGACACTGATTCCAACACCGCATTTCCTTGTATTTTATAATGGAGAAAAGAATCAGCCACAGCAAAGGCGTATGAAGCTGTCAGAGGCATATCTTTCAGGTGAAGCGGAGCCTGAACTTGAACTGACAGTAACGGTACTGAATATTAATTCAGGGAATAATGATTTCCTCAGAGAAAAATGTCAGAGTCTGAATGAATATATGCTTTATATAGAAAGAGTACGGAGCTATATAAAGAAAGGCATGGATTTGCAGGCTGCAGTTGAACTGGCGGTAAATGAGTGCATAGAACAGGGGATTCTTACAGAGTTCCTGAGAAAACACAGAGCGGAGGCAATGGAAATGGGTGCTTTGGATTTTGATGAATGGGAAAAATACAAGCTGAGAAAGGCAGATTTTGAAGCAGGGCAGGAGGTTGCCACCACACGGATGGTTGAGAAACTCATGGAGAAGCAGGGATTATCGCTGGAGGAAGCCTGTGAACTGCTGGATTTTGAAGTGAAATTGTACCATGAAACAAAGAAACTGATGGAAGTGGATGAGCTGTATGGATCATGACAGATCATAACAGATCCCTGACAGTGAGAACCTGCAGATTTCCGGAGACCTTGCCGGCCGGAGGAGATCTGCAGGTTTTTTCTGTTTTAGAAAACCTTCATAAAACATTCACAATTCATTTATTGGAAACAAAACACAACAATGTTATAATATTACAATAGCCACAGTACAGAAAAGGTGATAGAACATGGATTTCTGAAGTGGTGGTACGACAGAACGATTACATAGAAAAGAAGGTTGAAAAGTATGAGCCGTATAGGGGTATTTTTTGCAGAAGGTTACGAAGAGATCGAGGCACTTACGGTAGTGGATCTGTTAAGAAGGGCAGATATCCAGGTGGATATGGTTTCCATTACAGCAGAAAGGACAGTGAAGGGATCTCATGGGATTGCAGTAGGAATGGATCAGGTGCTTCCTGAAGCAGATTTCGGGGCATTTGATGGAATCGTGCTTCCGGGCGGCATGCCGGGAACGAAGAATCTGGAGCACTGTGAGGAGCTGATGAAGCAGGTAGATGCTTTTGTGAAGGAAGGAAAGCTGGTATGTGCGATCTGCGCAGCACCCTCTGTTCTTGGACACAGAGGACACTTACAGGGAAGGAAAGCTACCGTTTATCCGGGAATGGAAGGCGAACTGACAGGTGCTGAATGGACAGCAGACAAGGCTGTGACAGATGGAAATATCATTACCGCAAGAGGCATGGGCTGCGCCATTGCCTTTGGACTTGCGATCATAGAGAAGCTTAAGGGAAAGCAGGCGGCTGATGAAATGGCACAGAAGGTTGTATACGAGCAGTAAAAAGAGAAGAGACAGATGATTGGGGACAATACAAAATGAATATTTTATTTTTTCTGACACCTAAAAATGAGGTGGCATATATCCACGACACGGATTCGCTGCGTCAGGCACTGGAAAAGATGGAGCATTACGGTTATTCTGCAGTGCCGATCATCAGCGAAGACGGTCAGTATGTGGGAACGCTGACAGAAGGCGATCTGCTCTGGTGTATTAAGGAACAGAAGGATCTTTCTGTGAAGGAATCAGAAGATATTTCCATTATGAGCATCAAAAGAAAATGGGACAATGAACCGGTAGATGTGGATGTGAATATGGAGGATCTGCTGAATAAGGCGATGAATCAGAATTTTGTACCGGTGATCGATGACAGAAAGCGTTTTATCGGTATTATTACCAGAAAGGATCTGATCCAGTATCTGTGCAAAAAGCTGGTGACCGTACAGCTTGAGGCAGGCGGTATGAGTATTGGTCAGATGCAGCCTGGTAAAATGGAAATGAATCGGAGATGAGGGGAAATGTATAATCAGTTAACAGAAAAGGACATTCAGGCCATGGAGGCTGAAATTGAAGACCGGAAGCTGAATGTCAGACCAAAACTTCTGGAGGCTGTCAAGGAAGCAAGAGCACAGGGCGACCTGAGTGAAAATTTTGAGTATTATGCAGCAAAGAAAGAGAAAAATAAAAATGAGAGCAGGATCCGTTTCCTGGAGAGGATGATCAAAACAGCCGAGATCATACCGGATGATTCCGGAGAAGATGAGATCGGAGTCAATACCAGAGTTACCGTACAGTTTGAAGATGACGGCAGTGAGGAAACCTATAAACTTGTGACAACTATGCGGGGAGATTCCCTGAACGGGCTTGTCAGTGTGGAATCGCCGATCGGAAAAGCACTTCTTAAGCATAAGGCCGGAGACCGGGTTTATGTGGAGATCAACAAAAATGCCGGATATTATCTTCTGGTCAAAAAAATAGAAAAAAATCCGGACGAAGAGGAAGAAAGACTTCGGGATTTTTAAGGCAAAACTTACCAACATAATTTTCATGCCAGCGTAGATACTATGAACAAGATAAGTGATACGAAAGGCTTTGAATGAAGACTTCTTCAGGATAAGCGGCGTAAGAGCTTATCTTGAAGAATAGATAGCCGAAAGGCGAAAAATTATGGAGGTAAAGAATATGGCAAGCAAATCTTCTAATAAAGTAGAAGTTCCTGAAGCAAAAGCTGCTATGGATCGTTTTAAGACTGAGGTTGCCTCTGAACTTGGTGTGAACTTAAAGGAAGGTTACAATGGTGACTTAACCTCTAAGGAAGCCGGTTCTATTGGTGGCGAGATGGTTCGTAGAATGATCAAGAAGCAGGAAGAGCAGATGAAGTAATCATCTGACAGATAGGAAAGAGAAAAGAATGGCCCGTCTGCAAATGCAGGCGGGCTGTTTTTAACCTACAGGGAATTTTTCACGAATATCTCCGTTTTGGTATAGTATCTGTCTGTATCAGGGCTTTTGCCAAGGAGCAGATAACCGGAAAGGAGCTTGAGTGCCTGATATCCCTGGGTATAGGGCTCCTGACAGAGCACACAGGAAATGATCCCTTCTTCCAGATACTGTCTGTTGTGGGAAGTCAGGTCAAAGCAGATGATCCTGCAGTGGCAGGAGGAATCGAGGATGGCACGGATGCCGCCGGTGCTGCCGCCTGCCGCAAACACGATCAGGTCAATGGCCGGATGATCTGCAATATAATTATGAACCAGATTATAGGAAATAAAATCATCGTCCTGGTTCTCTATAATATCAAGCACCTGCATATCAGGGTAGCTTTCTTCCAGAATCTGAAGAAAACCTTCCAGACGCTGGCTGTGACCAAGAAGCGATTTGGAGCCAAGAACAAACAGGATCCTGGCACCGGGTGGAGCGATCAGACCGGCAATATTGGCAGTGATCTGTCCACTCTTTAAATGATTACAGCCTACATAGGAGAGGTAGTTGACACCCAGAATGTCTGCAGTGAGAGCAACTACGGCAATCCCCTCCGTCATCAGGGCGTTTAATCTGTCTGCGATTTCCGGAACATTAAGAGGGGTAATGATCAGTGCCTGAATACCTTCTTTGTAAAGATCATCTATTACCTGGAGCTGGCAGGAAGCGTTAAGATGCTCCGGAGAGCGGGTGATCACTTCAATATTGAATCCATTCAGTTCATCAATAGCAGCCTGGATCCCCTTTTCCACGTCATTAAAAAAGGTATTTCCCCTGGAATTCAGAATACAACCGATCCGGAAGATCTTGTTTTTGCTGGCAAGCGTCTTGGCGGCCAGATCCGGTTCATATCCCATCGTCTTGGCCAGCTGACAGATACGGTCTTTGGTCTTTTGATTTACGCGTCCTCTTTCGTTGAGGGCACGATCGACAGTTGCACGGGAAACCCCTGCCATATCGGCCAGTTCCTGCATGGTAATCGGCATGAAAAACCCTCCTCATTTCTTCATATATGTACAATTATTACAATAAAGGAAGAAGTTGTCAAGAGAATGTAGCCAATACCAAGAAAATAAAATTGATAACGCGATATGATACACGCACATCACAAATATGCACAAGGTAAAATACCTGTAAAATAGGGCGATTGTAAAAAAATAAACAATAAAATAAAGAACAAGAAATGAAAAATGAAAAAGTTGAACAAATGTGTTGACACACGTGCACGCAAATGATAATATGATTGCATAATCAAACCGGAGTGAACCGGAAGATGGAGGACAGAAAGGAGAAGTATATGAAAAGGGTATTAGCATTATTGGTAACTATGGCAATGACAGGGTCAATGTTAATGGGGTGCGGCAGCAGTGCTGCGGATAACAGCCAGCAGGCAGAGGGAGAGAGCACAGAAACGGCTTCGATCGATGAAGACCATAAGCTTCGTGTAGGTGTTCTGGCAGCGATGACAGCACTTCCGGTTGTAGATATGGTCAATAATGGACTGGACAAGGAAAACGGAATTGAAATCGAACTGGTGAATTTCTCAACAGGAGCTCCCATGAATGAAGCCATGGCGGCAGGAGAACTGGATGTTTCCTTTATCGGAGCGGCAGCCGTATTTTCACTGGCAAATAACAATTCCAAGATGATCGGTGAGATCTGTACGGACACGGTAGCGATCGACCTGATTGCAAGGGCAGACAGTGATATCGCAGCAGCAGGGGCAACCAATTCTGAATTCCCGGATATCATCGGCAGTGCAGATTCTGTAAAGGGAAAGACGATCCTCTGCCCGGCAGGAACCTTATCACAGTTTGAAGTAACCAAGTACCTTGATGTGTTCGGACTTACGATGGATGATGTTACCTTTGTTCCCATGGAATATGCACAGGCATATCAGGCATTCAAGACCGGGGAAGGTGATATCCTGGCAACCCGTTCCCCTCAGACATACACAGCAGTAGATGATGAAGGCTGGGTATCTGTAGCGTCCATGAAGAATCTGAAGGCAGACGCAACTGCGCAGATCGTTGTCAGTGAAAGCACATTTGATAACAAGCAGGATGCACTGGCAACCATGATGAAGCTGGTAGCAGAAGAGAATGACAAGTTAAACGGCGACGTAGAGTATGCAGCAAATCTGATGTCTGAATGGTTTAAGCAGAACGGACAGGACATTGATGTTGAAGTTTCCAAGAGACAGCTTGAGGAAAAACCTTTCTATGGTGTGGAAGATATGAAGACAAGAGAGTTTGGTGCTGATTTCAAAAACACACTGGTTGAGTTCTATGTTTCCAGCGGACAGCTTGAGGAAGATCTGAAGGATACCGTATGCGGTAATGTCAGAAACGACATTCTGGTGAAAGCAGGGTTAAACTAGAAGTAAAAAGAGAAAAAGCCTGCACTGAGCCTTATGGATCAGTGCAGGTAAGGAAAGGTACATTATGAAAGAGAAAAAACTAAAATATACGTTGATTTCAACGGCATCCGTCTTTTGTTTCCTGCTTATATGGTATCTGATAGCAGATGTTTTCAAGGTATTTCCATCCAGTACTTTCCCAAGCCCGTTTAAAGTAGCAACAGCATTTGTAAGAAAACTGACCGTGACAACACCGGATGGTGGCACACTGGGCAAGCATCTGATCGCCAGTCTTAAGGTTGTTCTTCTTGGTTATCTGCTCGGTATTGTGATCGGAGTACCGCTTGGCATCCTGATGGGCTGGTACCGCAGAGTGGATCTGATCGTAAAGCCTCTGTTTGACCTGATCAGGCCGATCCCGCCGGTAGGCTGGATCCCGCTGATGATCCTGTGGCTTGGCATTGGTATCCAGGCAAAGGCAACTGTTATTTTCGTGTCAGCGGTTACACCGGCGATCATCAATGCCTATACCGGGATCAAACAGACCAATCCGGTACATATCTGGGTAGCAAGAACTTTTGGTGCAAGTAACTTTGAAACTCTCCTGAAGGTAGGTATCCCTTCTGCGCTTCCCATGATCTTTGCAGGCTTAAAGGTATCTCTCGGAGCAAGCTGGATGGCACTGGTAGCAGCAGAGATGCTGGCATCTACAGAAGGACTTGGCTATATGATCCAGATGAACCGTATGGTAGGAAAGGCAGATA
The DNA here is from genome assembly GCA_902766365.1 of uncultured Lachnospiraceae bacterium. Lineage (GTDB taxonomy): Bacteria > Bacillota > Clostridia > Lachnospirales > Lachnospiraceae > Suilimivivens. The sequence continues at coordinate 9,131 of CACXDC010000041.1, forward strand.
ACATCATGGTAGGTATGATCACGATCGGTCTTGTAGGAGCGCTGCTGACCTATATTCTGGAAACACTGGAAAAGAAACTGGTCAAAGGAGGAAGGAACAAATGAAAAAGAAATTTCAGAATTCAAAAACAGAAACCGTTGTATATTTCATTTGCTCTTTAGTGGGACTTCTGATCGTATGGCAGCTTGCCGTTTCCTTTACAAGTCTGCAGAAGGTTATGCCGTCACCCTTTGTCGTACTTGGATTTATCGGACAGTCACTGACACAGAAGATCGGAGGAAAGATCCTTCCTCTGCATATCCTGGCCAGTCTGAAACGTGTTTTTGTCGGATATTTCCTGGCATGTATCATCGGTATCCCTCTTGGAATCCTGATGGGCTGTTCCAAAACCGGTAAGGCGATCGTGAAGCCGATCTTTGAACTGCTTCGTCCGATCCCCGGACTTGCATGGATCCCGCTTGCCATTCTCTGGTTTGGTATCGGGGAAACTTCCAAGTATTTTATCATCTGTGTCAGTGCCATTGTGAGTATTATCTTAAATGCTTATGCAGGAGCGAGCCAGGTAGACCAGACACTGGTAGGTGCAGCCAGAATGCTGGGTGCAAAGCCGGCACAGATTTTCCTCTATATCACACTTCCGGCATCCGTGCCGCAGATCTTTGCAGGACTTCAGGTAGGACTTTCCTCCAGCTGGATGGCTGTGATCGCAGCAGAAATGATCCGTGCCAATGAAGGAGCCGGCTGGATCATCACGACAGGAATGGAAAGCGGAAATACAGTACAGATCCTGGCAGGTATGATCTCCATCGGACTGGTCGGACTGCTTCTGGCATCATTACTTCGATTAATAGAAAGGGGATTATGCTCATGGAACATTCAGGGAAGATAACGGATGTAAAAACAATGATCAGCTGTAAGCATGTATCCAAAACCTTTGAAAATAACGGACAAAAGAATGAGGTCCTGAAAGATATTTCACTGGAAGTGGCAGAAAATGAATTTGTGGTCATCCTGGGACCCGGACAGTGCGGAAAGACGACGCTGGTCAATATCATGGCAGGCCTTGACCATGAAACAGCAGGCAGTGTCACAGTAAATGGCAAACAGGTAGACGGACCGGCGCCGGAAAGAGGTGTGGTTTATCAGAAAACCGCATTATTCCCCTGGCTTACGGTAGAAGGAAATGTAGGCTTTGGACCAAAGATGGCAGGACTTCCAAAGAAGGAGCGTAAGGAAAAGGCAAAGCACTACATTGATCTGGTGGGACTGAGCGGATTTGAAAAGAGTTATCCGATCAAGCTGTCTGGTGGTATGAGACAGAGAGTGGGAATCGCAAGGGCATACTGCAATAATCCTTCTGTACTGCTGATGGATGAGCCCTTCGGACATCTGGATGCGCAGACAAGGTATCTGATGCAGGAAGAGGTAGAGAGAATCTGGAGTCAGGATAAGAGAACTGTAGTCTTTATCACCAACAATATTGAAGAGGCACTGTATCTGGCAGACAGGATCATTCTGCTTAGTAACTGTCCGACCACAGTAAGAAATGAGTTTAAGATCGATCTTCCAAGGCCGAGGGATTATATTTCACCCGAATTTTTGAAACTGCGGGAAGAGATCAGCAAACACGTGGAAACCACAGAATGAGGTGAAGAGTATGAGTAAAGTGGAAGTAAATCATTTGACCAAAAGTTTTGGTTCACTGAAGGTATTGGATGATATTTCCTTTCAGGTGAATGACGGTGATTTTCTATGTATTGTCGGACCTACAGGATGTGGCAAGACAACATTTCTGAACAGTCTGGTGAAGCTGTATGACATTGATGACGGAGAAATTCTGATCAACGGAGAAGAGGTAGACTTAAACAAACACAGTATCGCCTACATCATGCAGGAATATTCGACCATGTCCTGGCTGACGGTGAAGGAAAATATACAGTTTGGCATGAAGGTAAGAAAGTTTTCCAAAGAGAAGCTGAACAGGAAAACGGAAGAAGTGCTGAAGATGGTAGGACTTGAGAAATTTGCAGATTATTATCCGGAACAGCTTTCCGCAAGTATGCTGCAGAGGGTGTCCATTGCCCGTGCCTTTGCGGTAGAACCGGATCTTCTTCTGATGGATGAGCCTTATGGACAGCTTGATCTGGAACTGCGCTTCCGGCTGGAGGATGAGCTGATCCGTATCTGGCAGGAGACTAAAACAACGATCGTTTTCATTACACACAATATCGAGGAAGCCGTTTATATGAGCCAGCGGATCATGGTTCTTACCAATAAACCGACCAAGGTAAAGGAAGACTTTGTCAATCCCCTTCCGCTGCCAAGAAATGTAACAGAAGAGAAATTCATTGAAATGCGTAACAAGGTGACCAACCTGATTAAATGGTGGTAATTAAAAAATACGGACAGTTAAGGAGACAAGAGAATGAATATTATTTATATGCATACTCATGACAGTGGAAGATACATAAGCCCGTATGGATACCAGATCCCCACACCGGCACTGATGAAATTTGCAAAGGAGGCAACGCTTTTCAGACACTGCTACTGCGCAGGACCGACCTGTTCCCCAAGCAGGGCCGGACTTCTGACAGGATATACGCCTCACGAGAACGGAATGCAGGGACTGGCAAGCAGAGGCTGGCAGCTCAATAACTATGAACACCATCTGGCAAATTATCTGGGAAAAAACGGGTATCATACCGCACTGTGCGGCATTCAGCATGAAGCACCCGATTATCATATGATCGGCTATCACGAGATCGTGGGCAGCCAGGAATTCAATATGGATCAGACAGAAGCAAGCATGGAGGACTGGGATTATTCCAATACAGAGGAAGCCTGTGCTTATCTGGAAAGACAGAGCAAAGAAGGTGATAAACCATTTTTCCTTTCCATGGGATGGTTTAATACACACAGGGAATATCCCAAGGCAAAGAAGGACATGAATCCGGATTATCTGACAGTTCCCAATCCTCTGTATGACTGTGATGCCAACAGACGGGATATGGCAGATTACTGTGAATCGGCAAGGGTTGTGGACACCTGCTTTGAACGGATCATGGAAACACTGGAAAAGACAGGGCTCCGGGACCAGACACTCGTGATCTTCACGACAGACCATGGAATTGCATTCCCGAAGATGAAATGTACTCTGTATGATACGGGAATCGGAGTCGCTTTTATCATGGACTATCCGGGAAATCAGAGGAAGGGACAGGCAGTGGACACCCTGATCTCACAGCTTGATATTTATCCAACCGTCTGTGAACTGGCAGGTGTACCGGTACCGGACTGGACAGAAGGGTACAGTATGGTGCCTTTTATGGAAAAGAAGGCAGAAAAGGTCAGAGATGAGATCTTTTCCGAGGTGACCTATCATGCGGCCTATGAACCGAAGCGCTGCATCAGGACAGACCGTTATAAGCTGATCCGTCTGTTTGATTATCATAACGGACTGGTACCGGCCAATATTGACGAAGCGATCAGCAAGGATTTCCTCGTGGAAAGCGGCTACCTGGAAAAGAAGAGAGTCAGGGAGTATCTGTTTGATCTCTGGATCGATCCCTATGAGAGGGAGAATCTGACAGAAAATGAAAAATATGCAGAAGTATACAATGATCTTTCCTTAAGACTGGAAAACTGGATGAAGGAAACGGATGATCCGATCCTGAAATATGGCTCCAGGGTACCAAAGCCAGAAGGCGCAAGAGTGAACAGACTGACCTGTATGAATCCGAGACTTCTTGATTTTGAGGACTAAATAAAAGAGGCAAATTATGATAGTATTACTGTTTCTCATCTGTCTGTCGGCATCTATGGTTGGAAGTATCTGTGGCATCGGCGGCGGTATTATCATTAAGCCGCTGTTAGATGCCCTGGGTATTATGGAGGCTGATACGATCAGCTTTCTGTCAGGCTGTACGGTGCTTGCCATGACCGCATATTCGGTAGGCAGAAGCAAACTGAATAAAGGATCCTCGCATCTGGATCCGGGACGGAGCTTTCCGCTGGCCATGGGAGCAGCCCTTGGAGGTGTTTTCGGGAAACAGCTCCTGCAGATGGTACTGGAAAGAAGTGAAAGTGCATCCTCCCTTGGATTTGTACAGGCGATCTGCCTTCTGTTTGTGACACTGTTTACTCTTGTGTATACGCTGCAAAAGAAACGGATCATCACACACAATATCAGAAAGGCATGGGTCTGTATCCTGATCGGCATGTGCCTTGGCGGCCTGTCAGCATTCCTGGGGATTGGCGGCGGCCCGTTAAATCTGGTCGTACTGTATTATTTCTTTTCCATGACAACCAGGGAGGCGACAGAAAATTCACTGTATGTGATCTTTGTTTCCCAGTGCATGAGCCTGTTTGTCAGCATGATCAGCCGGTCCGTGCCGGCCTTTACACCACTGATCCTGGTATTTATGGTGTTTGGCGGTATCGCAGGCGGCATGGTGGGAAGAAACATTTCACAGCGGATCAAGGACAGCACTGTGGAAAAGCTGTTTGTGATTTTAATGATAGTCATGATCGGTATTTGCGGGTATAATATTTATCAGTTCTCACGATAACAGACAGACGGGGGTACTTATGAAACCACTTGTTGTGATGATCAAACCGGCATCCGGACAGTGCAATATGAGATGTGATTACTGCTTTTACGGGGATGAAATGGATCACAGAAGTCAGGCATCCTTTGGCTTTATGACAGAAGATACGCTGAAGGCTGTGATCCGTAAGACCATGCTCCGGGCAGAGGGCAGTATTTATTATGTATTTCAGGGCGGAGAACCGACACTTCGGGGTCTGCCCTTTTTTCACAGGGTGCTGGAGCTGCAGAAGCAGTATAATAAAAAGGGCGTGATGGTTTATAATTCCATCCAGACGAACGGTTATCTGCTGGATGATGCATGGTGTCAGTTCCTGGCAGAGAATCATTTCCTTGTGGGAATTTCGTTAGATGGTGTGAAGAAGACACATGACATGTGCAGACATGGCAGGGACGGGAGCCCGTCCTTTGACAGGATCCTTGGAGCAGCCAGACTTCTTGAAAAATATGGTGCAGAATACAATATCCTGACAGTGGTCACAAAACAGGTTGCAGAGAATATCGGGGAGATTTATACTTTTTATAAAGAGCAGGGTTTTAAATTTCAGCAGTACATTGCCTGTATGGATCCGATCACAGGAAAGGAAAATGATTATTCCCTGACACCGGCCATGTACGGAGAATTCCTGATCAGGCTGTTTGGGCTCTGGGCGGAGGATTTTGCACGCAGGGAGCATCCCTTTATCAGACAGTTTGAAAATGATCTGCAGAAGGTCCTCGGGTATATCCCGGAGGCCTGTGAGCACAATGGCAGGTGCAGTGAGCAGTATGCCGTAGAGGCAGATGGCAGCGTATACCCCTGTGATTTCTATATGCTGGATGCATACCGGCTTGGAAATTTTAACAGGGACAATCTGACTGTCATGCAGGAAAAAAGAAAGGAACTCTGCTTTATCGAAGAATCGGAGCGTATCAGTGAAGCCTGCAGAAACTGCAGATATTATTCCCTTTGCCGGAATGGCTGCAGGAGGAACAGGACAGATGACAGAAACCGGTTCTGCGAAAGCTATTACAGCTATTATGATGCCTGCCTGCCGCAGATGCGCAGGATTGCAGAGCAGATTAAGCAACAGAGGTGATTTCCTTGAAGTACATCATGAAGGCGGGAAAACTTTATCTGGACGGGGCAGTGCTGATACAGTGCAGAAACAGAATGATCAGCCCCGGGAAGATCATATGCGATAAAGAAGGAAGGGAGCTTCTTTACACGGAAATTTTTCAGAAGGATAGGATCTCGACCGAGACAGTTAATGCATGGCAGAAGGATGACAACAATGCAGAATACAGGGATATCTCCGGGAGAAGGTATCTGATCCGGGAAATGGATGGCAGTGTATGTGCCAGTGCAGCTCCTTTTTATGCAGCAGAAGAAAAGCTTTCTGAAAATGGATTTCCGGTCTGCCGGATGCCGAGAGTGGATCATGCAGTGCTGGATATACGGGGAAAGGCCTTTGTTCTGATCAGGAGAAAATGGGGAGAATATGTACTGCAGGATGAGAAAGGCCAGGTGCTGATGCAGATCAGGTATACCGGGGTGATCGGTCAGCAGTATGAGATAGAAACGTTTGCGGCATGGGAACCGGAGATGATCGCTGGCATCGTGCAGCTTGGCCGTTATATGGAAAGAGAAAGTGAATTTCTGAATATATAAAGAGATCAGATGAGGGAAAGGGATCCTGGCAGGCAGGGTTCCTTTTTTTGCGTGGACAGATGGACGCCGGTTATTTAATGAGAAATTTTGACGAACTGTGCAGGAAGCCGGCGGTTGTGGCAGATGGTCACAAAATGATATGATAAAAGAAAGGACAGAGGTCAG
>CACXDC010000042.1 GCA_902766365.1 uncultured Lachnospiraceae bacterium
CTGTCAGTGTGGTCGCATCTGCAATAGCAAAAGGTACATTAATGATCTTCGCCAGTGTCTGAGCAAGGTAGGTTTTTCCGGAACCGGTAGGTCCCATCATAATAATGTTGCTCTTCTGTAATTCAACATCATCAGGATCCTTCGGTGCCATGACTCTCTTGTAATGATTGTATACAGAGACTGCCAGCACCTTTTTGGCTTCATCCTGCCCGATCACATATTCATCCAGGAAATTCTTGATCTCTACCGGTTTCAGCAGATTGATCTCCATTTCCCCTTCTTCCTGCAGTTCTGTTTCTTCGTATTCTTCCTCTACGATATCGGAACAGATGGATACACACTCATCACAGATATATACCCCTGCCGGACCTGCGATCATTTTCTTTACCTGACTTTGTGTCTTATTACAAAATGAGCACCTGATATTGTCAGTATTCTTGCCTGCCATTTCTGATTTCCTTCCTCAATTTTCTGTGCCGGCTACGCACGTATTCACAAAGGAATTACTGTTCTCCACGCTTATACACAACTCTGTCGATCAGTCCGTATTCCTTCGCTTCTTCAGCAGTCATCCAGTTATCTCTTTCTGTATCTGCTGCGATCACATCATAATCCTTGCCTGTATTGGCTGCCAGGATCTTGTTTAACTTCTCCTTGGTCTGCAGGATATGTCTTGCTGCGATCTCGATCTCTGTTGCCTGACCCTGTGCACCGCCAAGAGGCTGGTGGATCATGATCTCGGCATTGGGAAGAGCAAGTCTCTTTCCCTTGGTTCCGCCGGCAAGGAGGAATGCTCCCATGCTGGCTGCCATTCCCATACAATAGGTAGAAACATCACATTTCACATACTGCATGGTATCATAAATAGCCATACCGGCGGTTACGCTTCCGCCGGGGCTGTTGATGTAAAACTGAATATCCTTTTCGGGATCCTCCGCCTCAAGAAAAAGCATCTGTGCAACGATCAGACTTGCCGTTACTTCATTGACCTCTTCTCCGAGGAAAATGATCCTTTCCTTTAACAGTCTTGAATAAATGTCATAAGACCGCTCACCACGGCTTGTCTGTTCAATGACATAAGGCACTAAACTCATTCTTTATCTTCTCCTTTCAGACGACACCAAAAACCTTATTTATTTCTCCTTAGCGTTGTCTACAACAAACTCTGCTGCCTTCTTTACTGCGATATCTTCTTTGATCTGCTGTACGCTCTTCTCAGGAAGCAGTTCCTTTACCTTGTCAACTTCCATCTGGTATGCCTCTGCCATGGACTTTAATTCTTCTTCATAGTCTTCTTCTGTAGCTTCGATCTTCTCTGCTGCAGCTACTGCTTCAAGAACCAGTCTGGACTGGATTCTCTTCTCAGCCTGAGGCTTTACCTGCTCGATCATCTGATCATAGGAAGCACCTGTGAACTGGAAGTACTGCTCAAGGGTAAGTCCCTGCATCTGGATTCTCTGAGCGAACTCATCGATCATCTGTCTCTGCTGTGTCTCGATCATTGCTTCAGGGATTTCCATATCGGAATCCTTGATGATCTCTTCGATAACTGCTGCTTCCTTTGCTTCTCTTGCAGCCTTTGCTTTTCTTTCTTCCAGTCTGCCCTTTACATCTGCCTTGTATTCAGCAAGTGTATCGAACTCGGAAACTTCGCTTGCGAACTCATCATCCAGTGCGGGAAGCTCCTTCTCCTTGATCTCCTTGACTGTACATTTGAATACAGCAGCCTTTCCCTTTAAGTCTTCTGCCTGATAATCTTCAGGGAAGGTTACATTTACTTCTGTCTCCTTGCCGATCTCAGCGCCAACAAGCTGCTCTTCAAATCCGGGGATAAAGGTTCCGGATCCGATGGTAAGAGGATAATTCTCACCCTTGCCGCCCTCGAATGCGGTTCCGTCAACAAATCCTTCAAAGTCAAGAGTTACAATATCGCCATCCTTTACAGCTCTGTCTGTAACGTCGATGTTTCTGGCATTGCTTTCTCTTTCCTTGTCGATTTCCTTATCTACTTCTTCATCTGTTACTTCTGTGTCTGCCTTCTCAACCTTGACACCCTTGTACTTGCCAAGCTTTACTTCCGGCTTTAATGCTACTTCTGCAGTAAAGATAAAAGGCTTGCCTGCCTCTACCTGTGTTACCTCGATCTTGGGGGAAGATACGATCTCTTCCTCACACTCGTCAACAGCTTTTTCATATGCTTCAGGGATCAGAGCATTCACTGCATCTTCATAGAATACTTCCTTACCATACATTCTCTCGATCATCTGGCGGGGTACTTTACCCTTTCTGAATCCGGGAACGCTGATCTTGCTCTTATTCTTCTGATAAGCTCCCTCAATTGCCTTTTCTAGTTCTTCCGGCGCAACTTCAATGGTAAGCTTCGCCATGTTCTTTTCTAATTTTTCTACCTGTACGCTCATTCTGGTACATCCTCCTTAAAAAATATATCTGAGTTACTTCTTTTTCATTACTGCATAAATTTTCGCATACTCACAGTCATTGTACGATTATATCACAGGCCAGATGAAAATACCACTTTTTTTTCTGAAGCTGTGCAGAATTCCCTGTTTTTCTGTGAAATACTCATCTGGTCAATTTCTGTCCTCTTTCGATTGACTGGACTGGTATTTTTTTGTTTTTGAAACCCTTATCCTGCAGATTTTAACTGAAAAACATTTTTATTTTTTCCTCTTGACTTTTTCAAAAACTGAGAAATCCCCCATTTCCACAAAGTTATCCACAATGACACATGTGTCATTTATGGATAACTTCCCTGTCTTTTTTGAAAAAGAATGACGTCATTTTACGTTTATGTCTTTCATTTTTTTATTCAGGCTCCGGTATCCTTTCTGCCTCTTTTTTTCTCCAGAAATCAGATATTTTCTTTTCCACCTGCTGCAGGGATACCCTTTCATAGGCATTCCACTCTCTTGGGAACATTCTTACATAGGTTCCTGTGAGAAATCTGTCATCCAGAAGTGCCACGATCCCGATATCCTCCGCTGTCCGGATCACTCTTCCTGCTGCCTGCAGCACCTTGTTCATGCCGGGGTACCGGTAAGCATAGTCAAAACCGTCATCTCCCTGCTTTTCGAAATAGTTCTTCAGGATCTCCCTCTCACTGCATACCAGAGGCAGACCGGTTCCCACAATGACTGCTCCGATCAGGCTGTCATTCTTCAGATCGATCCCTTCGCTGAAAATACCACCAAGCACACAGAATCCGATCAGCGTATGCGCCTGCCCGGCTTCCTTCTCCTCTTCAAATCTTGTAAGGAACCCTTCCCTGCTTTCTTCGTTCATATATTCTTCCTGTTTCAGGCACTCTGCCCCGTCTTCCATGGAAAAATGCTGTTCATACAGGGCAATGACCTGCTCCATAAAAGCATAGGACGGGAAGAATGCCATATAATTTCCCCTTTTCCCGGATATGATCCTGTGGATATAAGATGCAATTTTATAGTATTCCTCTTCTGACCGTCTTTTATATCTGCTGGTCACATCTGAGGCAATGAAAAGGCCACGCTTTTCCGGTTCAAATATGGATCTGGCATATACCTCATAGTCCTTTTCTTCTGCCCCAAGCAGCTTTTTGTAATACTGGATCGGCAGAAGTGTTGCAGAAAAAAGGATACTGCTCCTGCCCCTCTGCATACATTCTGCCAGTTTCCTTCCCGGATTGACACAGAACAGGCGGATCCGGAAATTTCCCTCCTCATCCAGCTTCGTATAGATCTCATAATGTTCATCCAGATCCTCGTGGATCATAAGGAAATGCGACGCTCCAAAATAAAATTCCGTAAGCTCTGCTTTCACAGGGCTTTCTTCATGATCATCCAGATAATCATCGATCGCTGTGGACAGACTGTTCAGTGCCCTGACAAATGCTGCTATGCTGCTCTCATCCTCATATCTGTAACCGACACAGTTTCGCTTCAGTGCCAGCAGCTCTTTATTACACCGCTCAAGCTGATGGCAGATCCTTGTACTGTACTCCTTACAGAGCCTTTTCATGGCAAGGAAATCCTCCTTGATGAGGGTCGCTGAATACATCTCCCTGCCCCGCTCTACCAGATTGTGGGCCTCATCCACCAGGAAAATATAATTCTCCTGTACCCCTTCTGCAAAGAAACGCTTCAGGTACACGTGGGGATCAAACAGGTAATTATAATCTCCGATCACCACATCAGCAAAGAGACTCATATCCAGACAGAATTCAAAGGGACAGACCTGATGCTTCCTGGCATAGTTTTCAATTTCCTCCCTGCTGTAATTGTCCGTATGGGTCAACATATCATACAGGGCCTCATTCACTCTGTCAAAATGTCCTTTGGCATATGGACAAAAGTCCGGATTACACTGGCTTTCCTCCATAAAACAGATCTTGTCCCGCGCGGTCAATACTACAGATTTCAGCTTCAGTCCTTTTTCTCTCATAAGGACAATGGTATTCTCTGCCACTGTCCTTGTAATTGTCTTCGCTGTCAGGTAGAAAATCTTATCTCCCATTCCTTCTCCCATGGCTTTCACTGCCGGAAACAGTGTAGAGATCGTCTTTCCCACACCAGTCGGTGCTTCTACAAACAGTTTTCTCTTATGATAAATAGTTCTATAGACATAAGTGACAAGATCCTTCTGTCCCTCCCTGTAGGGAAAAGGGAATTTCAGCTCCTTAATCGATGCTGTCCGGGTCTTCTCCCACTGGAACTGAAAGTCAGCCCATTTCTTATATTCCTGTATCAGATCCAGGAACCAGTTTTGCAGTTCTCTGACATCATATTCAAAATGAAAATATTTCAGTTCCTCCGTTTCCATATTACAATACGTCATCCGTACCCGGATCCGACGCAGTCTATTCTGTATTCCATAGATAGCTGCATAACATTTTGCCTGTGCAAGATGCACCGGCACGGCTTCCCTGATCTTATGTATCTCCCTGTAGGTTCCCTTGATTTCATCGACCGTAACAGTCACAAGATCCGTATAAGCCGGCTTTATTTCCACCGTAGACAGCTCCGGTACTGCACTGACCTCACCTGTTTCTTCTATTATAATGCCATCAGCTCTGCCTTCCACAACTATGCTGTATTCTTCCATGTCAGCTGTATAGCGCAGAGCAACCTCCGCATGATAGGAAGAACCCATCCGCCGCTGTATCATACGGTGGATCCGTCCACCCTCCTGCATGGCATTATCTCTGGCACGCCCTTTTCGATTGTCAATATCTCCGCTCCGCAGAATAAATTCCACCAGATTTCTGACGGAAACATGCACCTCTGTCATTCCTTATGCTCCTGCTTCTGTTTGCTGCATTCCTGACTATAAAAATAACTCCCTATAAAGATAGTACGCTATCCTTCATAGGGAGTCAATCAGACTGCTATTGTCTACCTGTCTGTAAATCCACTCAACAGGCAAGTGCAAAATGATTCAAATAATCTTCAAATTCCTGATCATAGCCATTGTAGGAAACGGTAAGGATCTGATTCAGATCCAGTCCGAGTACACCTACGATCGACTTTGCGTCAACTACAAATCTGTTATAGGATATATCAATATCAAAATCACATCTGGTAGCTGCTGCAACAAAATCCTTTACTTCATCCACTCTCAATCTGATTTTATGAGTTCTCATAGTATCACCTTTCTCTTTCTATGGATCAATCCATAAACAACAAAGTAACAAAGAAAACGTTTTTCCTTCATTTTGACAAATATTATCATCCGGATAAGCTTTTGTAAAGTATTTTTTTTAGTACATAAGGCTAAATTTAAAGTCCTACTTATTTACAGTATTCCCTGTATTTCCTCTGTTAAACTCTGTCATATATTTCCGATAGCGGACAGGCAGCATTCCCCGCTGTAATTCTGAATTGGTCCTTTCCTTTATAGCTATGGTATGAAAGAACTCTGTGAACAGTTCACTGTATTTCTCTTCTCCCTCCGAAAAGGTATCAGGCAGTTTCCATTCTTCCTGTCCGGATACCATCACATATTCCCTTTCTGCCGGATGTACCGCAAACAGATTTCTTCCAATATCATGGATCACAAAATTTTCCAATGGAAACCGGTCTGTAAAATGAGGCATCAGAAAAGTCAGAATATGGTTCTTCGGACTGATCTGTGCGTACAAAACACCGTCTGTAAGCTCCCGGAAACGAATAAATTCTATATGGGAATGAGTTTCATTTCCTACTGTCCGATCAAGCTCAAATACACGCCTGATATAAGGATCCTTCAGATCCTCCAGTATTTTTCCTCCTGTTTTCCTATGAAGAGCCATCACTATGGTACGAAAGACCGCTTCTGCCTTATCAGCTTCATAGGAAGCAAGTGTCCTGCAAATCCTGTAATATCCTTCCTCTCCCAGTTCCCGCTTTAATGTTCGTCCTACCTTTTCTGCATGCTCCCTGCTGCTCTCACACCTCTTATATACAGCAAACAGCCGGTAATTCTCTTCCTCCCCTGCGATCAGATGTACTCTTTCCAGTGGACATTTCTGGAGATAGGCCTGATAAACTCCGGAGAAGATCCCTTCCAGGGAATCTTCACAGATCAGATAATACTCTTCCACTGTGATTCCTCCTCTCCCATGTGATAATCGTCAAACAGAGAAAGCTGCTTATAGGTCAGCCCGTCAGGAGACGGTCTTCTCCCCTGCTCATTGGAGATCAGATTTCTGGTAATATAATCCTCATTCATCCTGATCGGGTACATGGTCTTTCCATTGCAGGTAATAAAAAACAGTGCCCGCTTCAGCACAACCCCTATCTTCTTCAGATGCTCAAAGTTAAGATTTCCGCTTCTCCTGGCCTTCACAATCCGCTGTGCACTCTTCACTCCGATCCCTGGAACCCGCAGGATCGTCTGATAGTCTGCCCGATTGATCTCCACCGGGAAATACTCCAGATGCCGCAGTGCCCAGTCTGCCTTAGGATCGATCAGCACATTGAAATTTGGCTTCTGCTCACTTAACAGTTCCCCAGCCTCAAAGCCATAAAACCGGAGCAGCCAGTCCGCCTGGTATAAACGGTGCTCACGCAGGAGCGGCGGTCCTCCCGGCAGTGATGGCAGATCCTTATCTTCATTCACATTGACAAAGGCGGAATAATATACTCTTTTCAGATCAAACCTCTGATACAGCTTCTCTGCCACCATCAGAAGCTGATAATCACTCTCCGGTGTGGCTCCTATGATCATCTGTGTGGACTGTCCTGCCGGTACGAAGCTCTTTGCATGGCGGTACACCATAAGCTCTTCCTTATTCTGTGTGATTCCCTGCTGGATCTGCCGCATGGGTGTCAGAATATTCTTCCTGTGCTTATTGGGAGCCAGCCTTGAAAGTCCTTCTGCAGTAGGCAGCTCCAGATTCACACTCATCCTGTCAGCCAGAAGCCCCATCTGCTCCACAATTTGTGCATCAGCACCGGGAATTGCTTTCACATGGATATAACCCTGAAAGTAATATCTGGTGCGCAGCAGATATACTGTCCTGTAAAGCTGCTCCATCGTATAGGTAGGATTGTTGATAATACCAGAGCTTAAGAACAACCCCTCTATATAATTCCTTCGGTAGAACTGGATCGTCAGATTGCAGACCTCCTCCGGTGTAAAGCAGGCTCTCCTGACATCATTGGATTTCCGGTTCATACAGTATTTGCAGTCAAAAATGCATTCATTCGTAAACAGGATCTTCAGAAGCGAGATACACCTTCCGTCTGCCCCAAAGCTGTGGCAGATCCCGGCTCTGGAAGAATTCCCGATCCCCCTGCCGTCTCCCCTTCTCTCTACACCACTGGAGGAGCAGGAAACATCATACTTGGCCGCATCTGCAAGAATGTTCAGCTTCTCACTGATACTCATATTCTCCTGTTCCTTCATAATACAGGGTACTTTTTCATGTGTCATGATCTCTATATCACAACCTGCTGTCCTGGTACCACCCACTGCGATCTCTGCCGGAAGCTGCTTCATATTACTTTGGCTCCTAAAAAAAGAATCAGAACATTTGTTCTGATTCCATTCTATCACAGCATATGGTTTTTTACAAGCAATTACATGAACATTTGTTCTATTTTCTTTGCAGACTCAACCACCGACGATCGTTGTCACATTGCTATGCAGGATCAGTCTTAAAATACCGCATAGAACCAGGTGACCCACATAGAACACATAGAAAAACCACTTCATCCATCTGGCTTTCCCTCTGGTTCCATTATAAAAATGCATAAATGGCCAGACAATGATGATACCAAACTGGATCAGGCCGTATACCACATCAATGCACAGGCACCAGACGATAACATACATGGAAATATAGGCGACCATACCAAGCACCTGTTTTCTTAAGTTCCCTCTGTTCTGATATATATGCAGGGTACAGAGCACCGGGAAGCAGGACCAGTCTGAAGGGAATGCCAGCAGGCACAGTACAAGCAATATTGCTGTCTTCTGCCAGTTTTTCAGTGGAAAGCTTCTTTTTTCATCATCATAAATATACAGACCAATGGCTGCCAGAAAAAGCGGCCAGATCACACTGGTCTGGTTCAGCACGGAATCCCTGAACGGTATTGGTGAAATGCCGAAGCAGAAATTATAGGCAAAATGCGCCAGCACTGCGAAGATAAACAGTCTTTGCAGATACTTTCTGAAATTTCTGGTATAATGATATCCCTCTGCAACCATAAACCACATGGTTGGTGCCGCCAGTCTTCCGATCAGATGAATGCCCAGCAGCCACCATGCCTTATTATCATACCCTGGCCATATCGTAGCTGCCAGATGATCCATTGTCATGGCAATAATTGCAAATATCTTAAGCTGGTTTCCTGAAAATCCGGAAAAGCCCTTTTCTCTGATTTCGTTTTCCATATATCCCCCTTATTATAATAGGTACATTCTCTTTCTGCATACCCATCTCAAAATCTCAGCCGCAGCTGATGCCATGCTGCATTTCCGTGAGTCAATTTATCTGAGATCCCCTCATTTTCAAAGCAGATCGATCAGGCCCCGTATTCCTTTCTCCTGATAAATGGTCTTGTAATAGGACACCTCGTTCTGGATCAGTTCATCGATCATGCGTATTCCAAGAAGCTCTACCGGTGCCTTATCATCCGTCATGATGTGACCACCTGCTTCGTAAGTCTCCAGATGATCCCCGATCCTTCCCATCATGGCTGTCAGATCACCATCCTGCTCCAGTGCTACATTGAGCCTATAGGTTTGCAGCATATCCGCATTGTCAGAGGCAAACAGCTCCCGGTTTGTAGATCCGCTCACATCTACCGTGCAGACCTGATCAAACACCTCAGAAATAGTGTCTGCCAGATACTCGTTGATATTTCCCTCAGCACCACTGTGCATGTTCATATTGACGACCATGACACCATCATCCTTCAGGTGCTCCTTTACCATGGTAAAAAACTCCACGGTAGACATCTGGAACGGTATGGTAATATCCTGATAAGCATCCACCATGATCACGTCATACTTTTCACTGATCACATTCAGATATGCTCTTCCGTCATAGGTCGTGACTTCCACATCTTCCGGCAGTTCAAAGAACTTTCTGGCAAGCTTCGTGATCTTCTCATCAATCTCTACCCCTTTGATGGACGTATTGTTAAAATACCGCTCACACTGGGTAGCATAGGTCCCGGTTCCATTTCCAAGGATCAGGATATCCAGTCTGTCCTTTTCCTTCACACCTGCCATATAAGGGGCAGCCATGGCATAATCATAATACATACCGGTAAGCCCTTTATCCTTCAGGTACACCGACTGCACGCCGAACAGAACATTGGTAGAAAGCACTACTTCCCTGTCATTTTCATATACCTGCAGATAATTGTAAATTGACTCCCCCTCATAGGTAAGATTGCTTTGCCAGAAAGCAAAGCTGTTGTTATGGCCAAGAAGGCAGCAGATCAGAAATATTACAATACTAATCGGCACCCTCCTGGCCCCGGTAAAATTTCCTCTGGTACTCACAAAATAAATAACAGCCAGCAACAGCAAAATACCTGCAAAGATCAGAAATGTGATCGAGGTTCCCACTGCCGGGATACTGATAAAGGTCGGTACAAATGTCCCGATAATGCTTCCTATGGTATTGGAAGCATTCAGCTTTCCAACTACGCTTCCACTGTCATCCAGACTGTCCACTGAAAACTTTACCAAAGACGGTGTCACGGTTCCAAGCAGAAACAGCGGAAATACAAAGATCACCATGCATGCCACAAATCCGGCTATGATAAGGAAGTTACTGTTTACGGTAAAGATCAGCAGTGCTGATATTCCGATAATGATATATTTGCCGACAACCGGTATGGCTGCGATCCACAATGCTGCGATGATAATACGTCCATAAAGTTTATCCGGATTCGGATCCTTATCGGCTGCCTTTCCTCCATACAGGTTGCCAAGCGCCATTGCGATCATGATCGTTCCTATAATGATCGTCCATACGATCTGGGAAGAGCTGAAATAGGGTGCCAGCAGTCTGCTTGCCCCAAGCTCTACTGCCATAACTGACATTCCTGCGAAAAATTCTGTCAGATACAGATATAGCCTGTTTTTCAAAATACTGTTCTTCATTTCTGTCTGTTTTCCTTTCCTGCATAAATCAGAGAAATAGTCTCATCTGGGTATCTTTAAAGCTCTTCTGCTGTGCCTCTTTCACATGATCTGTTTCCTTCAGATGACCGATCAGAAGCGGTGAGTTCACAGACAGCTGCAGGCCTCTCTGGCGGTTTTCTTCTTTGGCACCTGCATTCCATTTGCTTCGGCAATCCCGGCAAAAGCTTCGATGATTCTCTCCTGTTCATCCCTGGTTACCCCTCTTGCCTCCCTGAAGTTCCGCTTTGTCTTTTCATAAAGATCCAGAAAGCTGACGACACACTGACCAGTATATCCCCTGAGTTTTTCTGTCATTTCTGCGAAGCAGGAAATATGATAGTCCACAGAATACTTTTCCGTGATAAAAACTGGATCATAACGCCAGCTCATTTTCTCCCTACCTGTCATTTCCGATAACTGCCGGAAACTCTCAATTACCTTCTCTTTGGGCGGTACGAAAGGTTCTATCTCCCTGCCATAAGGCGTGATCGTAACAAACCAGAACATGTCATAAGTACTGAGACGTTCCAGCCTGCTTATCATCGGCTGCGGATTCTTCGTACAGAATACCAGCACATCCACCACAGATGGATTCAGCACATATCTGGTCACCTGTTCTGGATAATAGGGATTCCGTACCATCACATAGCCTTCTTCGATCCTTTTGTAAAACCAGTCACTGAAATATGCCGGAATATCCGTCCTGCTGCCTGTATTCAGAATCATGGTCTATTCCTTTCTGCCAGCAAAGATGCCATGCTATATCTTTTTAAAACCAGATTACCGATTTTCCTGGATCCCCCTTTGGTTGAATCTGTAAAAAAGGCTCCCGGCGTTTTACACGGAGCCGGGAACCTTTCTGTCATTTCTGCTTCTGTCCATTCAGGACATTACATTTTCTTACATCAGCTTGCGGAACAGTGCTGTCAGATCTTCGATGCTGGCATCCTTCGGGTTACCCGGTGCACACGCATCTGCATGAGCGGATTCTGCAAGGAACGGAAGATCCTCCTCCTTCAGTGCTTCCAGTTTAGCCGGAATGCCTACGTCCTCAGAAAGCCTGCGTACAGCATCAACTGCTGCCTTGCGGTAGGTCTCCTGATCCATCTGATCTACGCCTTCAACACCCATGGCACGGGCAATTTCACGATATTTTTCGCCAGTGCAGTCTGCATTGTACTCCATAACGATAGGAAGCATCATTGCACAGGCAACTCCATGAGGAGTATCATAAACAGCACCCAAAGTATGAGCCATGGAATGTGCGATCCCAAGTCCTACATTGGAAAATCCCATACCTGCAATATACTGGCCAAGTGCCATACCTTCCCGTCCTTCTTTGGTATTGGCAACAGCGCCTCTTAAAGATCTTGAAATGATCTCGATTGCTTTCAGATGGAACATATCTGTCATTTCCCATGCTGCCTTTGTGGTATATCCTTCAATCGCATGAGTCAGGGCATCCATACCGGTAGATGCCGTCAGTCCCTTAGGCATGGAAGCCATCATTTCCGGGTCTACAACTGCGATGATCGGCATATCATGAGGATCTACACAGACAAACTTACGCTTGCGCTCTACATCAGTAATAACATAGTTGATCGTAACCTCTGCTGCTGTACCTGCTGTGGTAGGAACTGCTATGATCGGGATGCAGGGCTTCTTTGTAGGTGCTACGCCCTCAAGGCTGCGTACATCTTCAAACTCCGGATTGGCAATGATGATACCGATCGCCTTGGAAGTATCCATTGAGGAGCCTCCGCCGATTGCAATAATATAGTCTGCTCCGGAAGCCTTAAAGGCTGCCACACCGTTCTTTACATTATCAATAGTAGGATTGGCCTTGATATCGGAATAGATCTCATAAGCCAGTCCTTCTTTTTCCAAAAGCTCTGTTACCTTTGCTGTCACTCCAAATTTGATCAGATCCGGGTCAGAACACACAAACGCCTTCTGAAAAGCATGTGCCTTTGCCTCATTTGCAATCTCTGCGATTGCCCCTGCTCCATGATAAGAGGTCTGATTCAGCATAATTCTGTTTGCCATAAGTAAAAAATCTCCTTTCTCTTCTTTGTGGTAAAACCGTTACCTGCTGTTTTCATTATAATCGAAAATGCAGAGGAAAGGAAGTCCTCTTTAATTGGATGATCTTCCAGTCGGTATATAAGGAATGATCCTCTGTGCCAGTCCTGCTGCGCTCATGGTCTGCAGCCATACCTTCCCCGGTCCCTTCAATGTCGTAAGGAACAGTCCTTCCCCTCCAAACAGTATATTGGCAAAACCCTTTACCATTTCTGAAGAGTATTCCACGCTGGTTTCAAAAGCAGCTACATTGCCTGTATTGACCTTGATCACCTCTCCCGGTGCCAGTTCCCTTTCCACGATCGTCCCATCCAGTTCCAAAAATGCCAGACCCTGGCCGGAATACTTCTGAAGGATAAAACCCTCACCACCGAAAAATCCCGCCTTTACACCGGTAACATATGCACTCACTGACACATTTTTTGTCGCACAGAGGAAAGCATTTTTCTGCGCAATGTATTCCTTTCCACTGCCTATCTCCAGCATTCTGATCTCTCCTGGAAAACTGGATGCCATGGTGATCTCTGCATTGTCATGCTGTGCCGCATAGGTTGCCAGAAAGAGGCTCTCTCCGGCGAACATCCTGCCAATACCGCCAAGCAGTCCGCCTTTCATATTGGTTTCCATGGAAAATCCTTCTGACATCCATATCATACCACCTGACTGGGTATAAATTTCTTCTCCCCTGTCAAGAGTCAAGGTTACTGCTGGCATAGGGGTTCCAAATATTCTGTAATGCATACTCTTCTCCTTTTACCTTCCTTCTTTTATTTTATTCCTTCCGGTGTCTTACGTGGGCAGCTTGCCTGACCATTCACAATGACAGTTACAGCATTTCCTCTATCCCGTACTTCTTTGCCATATTTCTCTTCCACATGCCGCCAGCTTCACATCATAGCCAGATAGTAAATTCAATAATCCATATCTCCCCATTCTTTGTATTTCCTTACTTCTATTTTTCTGCTATTCTATAAATAATGGAAGAGTTATAAATGATTCTTTTTCTCAACAACTGATTATCATGATTTAAAAGGAGTTTTCAAATGTCATCTACTCAGGTTATTCTATTATATCATATAGAAAAAACAAAGGAAATGCAGATCCGCCAGCTCTGTAAGAGGCTTTTTATCACAGTAAAAACCGTGCAGCGGACCGATTATTCCCAGTCACTTGGCTATCTTGCCGGCATAGAAGGTTTTGCAAGAAAAAATGCAGTCTATCTTGGCAATGAACTTCCTGCTGAGATGCTTGTCTTCTCCGGCATGACCTCTGAGCAGATTGATCTGTTCCTTGCTGAGTACCGTAAAATGGGGATTTCTCCCATTGTCTGCAAAGCCGTTATCACACCCGTCAACATTTTCTGGGATGCAGGAAATCTTGCAGAAGAGCTATTAAAGGAGCACCACCAGCTCCATAAGGATCCCGGTATCTGAAACAGACTGCATTCCCTTTCTGAGACACACTTCTTTATCCCCACACCATATCCGCGCTTTCAGTCGTTTCTTGAAAAGAAATGTCTGATATGGTATGATTTTCCCAGTACTAAATTTGAGGGGTGAAGTTTTTTGATCAGAATATGTTATGTAGTTGGTATCTCACTGCCATTCGTTATTTATTATCTTATCCGCATCAGCTATGTAGAACAGCACGGAGATAAATACACAGAAACTGTCCGATACCAGATTGCCCGCAATGCTATTTCCATCCTGAAATTCAATGGTATGATCCGGACCGATGTTTACGGTCTTGAAAATCTGCCAAAAGACGGCGGCTACGTTATGTACCCCAATCATCAGGGCAAATACGACGTGCTTGGTATTATTTTCGCCCACGAAAAACCCTGCACCATGATGATCGATGACAAACGGGCCGATCTGCCACTGACTAAGGAATTTGTTTCTTTATTAAAGGGCAGCCGTCTTGACAAGACCGACATGAGAAAACAGGTGAACACCGTTCTTCAGGTCGCTTCCGAGGTCGCTTCCGGCAGAAGATATATCGTTTTCCCGGAAGGCGGCTATGACCACAATAAGAATGAAGTTCATGATTTTCTACCTGGAGCTTTTAAATGTGCCATGAAGGCCAGACGTCCTATTGTTCCTGTCGTTCTCATCGATTCCTACAAGGTCTTCGGTGTCAACAGCTTAAAGCCGGTACGCACACAGGTTCACTTCCTGAAGCCCATGTACTATGAAGATTACAAGGATATGACCTCAAAGGAGATTTCTGATCTGACAAGAAACCAGATCATTTCTGTGATCCAGAAGGCTAGCTGATATTGCAAAGAACTCAGCCGATGCAGATAAACTGCAGGGCTGAGTTCTTCTATTCCTTGAATATCTAGTTCCACCACAAGGATTACACAATTTTTTATCATAAATATCTGCGTATTTTTCTGTTAAGGATTTTCTACAATTCTTTTTATATTTCTAGTAAGAAATATATGATTAAAAGGAGAAATCCTTTATAATATTTTTGTTTCAACCACCGATAACAATTCTTTTGTCTCTCCGTCAAAGAGGCATGCTTTCTCATGGCACAGACTGATCCGGATCTCTTCTCCTGTCCGATAATCAACACTGCCAAATACCACGGTACGCATATCACTTCCCATGCACTCAATCACAAGTGTTGTCTCCATTCCATAAGGGAAAGAGGAAATTACTTTTGCCGAAATTTCGCCTTCTGCACTGACCTTCACATTTTCCGGTCTCACACCAAGAACAACCTTTCCTTCTTTCTTTAACAGCTTTCCGCCGTTCACCGGTGTCACCCCAAGCCGCACACCATTTCTGCTGACCACCTGATCCTTCAGATCAAACTCTACAAAGTTCATAGAAGGATTTCCTACGAAATCTGCAACAAACATATTGACCGGCTCTGCATAAAGCTTCAGCGGCGGTGCATACTGCTGCATAACTGCCATATTCATCAGGCAGACATTGGTAGAAAGCGCCATAGCTTCCATCTGATCATGTGTAACATAAACAAAGGTTGCATTCGTTGTTCCATGCAGTCTTTTCAGCTCTGTTCTCATTTCCAGTCTGAGCTTTGCATCCAGATTGGAAAGTGGTTCATCCATCAAAAGGATCTGTGGACTGGTTGCCAGTGTTCTGGCAATCGCTACTCTCTGCTGCTGACCTCCTGAAAGCTCTGACGGATATCTGTCAAGATAAGTGGAAAGCTGCAATAACTCACAGAGTTCATTTACCTTTTTATCAATGTCAGCTTTTTTCCACTTCATATTCTCCAGACCAAATGCAATGTTTTTATAAACTGTCATATGCGGCCACAGAGCATAGTTCTGGAAAAGAAAACCAATTCCTCTATTATTAGGCGGGACGTCAATTCCCTTTTCTGCGGAAAAGACAAGCTTATCTCCAATCCAGATCTCACCTTCTGTCGGTGTTTCCAGGCCTGCGATCATTCTGAGGGTTGTCGTCTTTCCACATCCGGAAGGACCAAGCAGTGAAATAAAACTGTTTGCCGGGATCTCCAGATTCAGGTGATCCACTGCTACCGATTTTCCAAATCTTTTTGTCACATTAATTAATCTGATACTGTTATCAGCCATTTTTTCAACCTCCTATACCGGAATCTATGGATGCTCCGGTGATCTTGTTAATCAGTGCATTCAGTGATATTACAAGGATCACGATAAGCAATGTAATTGCATTGGCAAACTGTTCATATCCTTTCTGGTTATACATGAACAACAATGTGGTAAGAAGTACCGAGTTTGGCGTGTACAAAAGTACAAATAATTCCATCTCTCTCGTACAGCTTGTAAACGGAAGCAAATAACCGGACATAATACTCGTTTTCTGGATCGGTATTAAGATCTTACACATTCTCTTCCACCAGGGAATACCCATAACCGTTGCCGATTCTTCCAGTGTTGCACTTATCTGGAACATGGAGTTTAATCCCGATCTGGATGCCATAGGCAGATATTTTACAACACCAATCAGAACAAGCATTCCATATGTTCCATAAAGTGCCGGTATAATTCCATGTCTCGTGGAGAACATAGACAGATAAATTGCTGACAGGGCAATACTTGGGATCAGGTAAGGAAGGAATGTCAGTCCATTTACAACAGTAGACAGCTTTGATCCCCATTTTCTGGCGATACCATAACCGGCAAGTGCACCTACTGTTCCTGCTCCCAGTGAACAGCATACTGCCAGAAGCAATGTATTCTTTAACGCTTTCCAGAATACCGGATTCCTCAAAATTCCTGAGAATCCAATACCTGCATCCTCAGCAATCCAGTACTTCAGTGTAAAGTTTGCAAGGGAGTAATCACCCTTAACCTGTGTCAGTGATTCTGTTGCAAAACTGATGAATGGAAGAATCGTTACACAGATAACAAATGCAGTCACCAGAATACTGATAATCTTTCTTCCCTTACGAAGTTTTGTCAGAGAAATATTGGAACTTTTACCGGAAACTGTTGTATAAGACTTTCTGGTTCCCAGCATCCTCTGATTCAGTACCAGAATCGTCAGACTGAGTACCATCATAACAACTGCATATACGTAACCTCTTCCTGGATTGGTTCCATTTAAATAGCTGTACATCTTTGTTGCCAGTGTATAGAAATTTACAGGCAGTCCAAGGAACTGTGCTGTGGAAAATACACTCAGTCCGGATGCAAATACCAGAAGAATCGTAGAGAGAATCGCCGGTTTTACAAGCGGTATTGTGATCTTCACAAAGATTCCTGCTCTTGATACATTCAGGATCTGTGCAGCCTCTTCCAGATTGGAATCCATATTCTTCAGAATACCGCCAATCAGGATATATGCATAGGGAGCGTAATGCAAACCAGTTACCAGTACAATAGGGAATAATCCATAGGCAAACCAGTTTGGTGTTGAAACCCTGGTAATCGCTTCAAAAATACCGGTCGTTCCTCCAACCAGACTGTTTTTGAAAAAGTTTGTCCATGCTATAGCCAATGTCCATCCGGGCATAATATATAAAAACATAAACAGTGTAGAACACAGCTTCTTACAATGCATATCTGTACGGATGATCAGCCAGGCAAACAGTCCTCCCACCAGAATTGCTATCACACACGACAGCACCGCACAGATCAGAGAATGCAGGAGCGGCTGCCAGAAGGTAGCAAACGTATCACTCGCCAAAAAGGTTTTCGCCCAGTGATAGTTCGTCAGAGTACCTGCGTTTGCATGTACCCTGTTCACTTCAGAAGTATGAACGATCAATGTATCTTTCACAATGTAAAATAAAGGGAACACAACCAGATATGCCAGACAGACAAGTAATACAAGCAGGATTACATGCTGTGGCTTACGGATATAATTAATAAATTTTCTTACTTTTACTTTCAATCCTGTCACCTCTTGTAAAAAGAGGGCTGTCGCTTTTCATACGCAGCCCCCTCTCCTTCCTTTTCCTTGCATTAGGTATTATCTTAAGGTTTCAATGAAATCCTCCACGTCTGCACGGTGCTCTACAAGATAATCTGCGTCATCCATGACAATATACTGCTTAATATCATCAAAGCTGTAATCTGTTGCATGTACATTAGCCGGGTTTGCAGAGAATCCACCAAAGTAATCATTAAATGCTGCCCATCCATTTTCACTTAACAACCATTCAGAGAAAAGCTTTGCTGCATTGGGATGGCTGCATCCGTTTAATATGATGGCATAAACAGGGTATGCGTAACCTGCAAATGGTGCACAGGTCTCGTAATCATAGCTGAGCTTGATACCCTTTTCTTCCTGTGTACTGTATCTCTGTGTACTGAAATATCCAATCCATGTATCTGCCTGCCCTAATGCACCTACTGTTGTTGCACAGGTAGAATCTGATGTAGTCAGGATCACACCATTTTCAAAAAGCATTTTGATAAATTCCCAACCAGCATTATCTGTAGTCAGTTCAATATCTTTCCCATAGTATTCCTTATAAGACTCTGCCAGTTTAGATGCATAAGGCTCTGAGGTAAGCATGGTAAGCATATCATAGTTAACACCTTCCGATGCCGGATCCTTCATGGTAAAAAGTCCCTTATACTCAGGATCAGTAATTCTCCAGAGATTGGTCAGCCACTTATCACCAACCAGTTCATCATTATACATAAAGCTCTTGGTATCATAATACCATGTCATCATAGTACAGTCGCTGTCGCCAAGGATCTCACCTACTCTGGAATTACTCCAGTTCATGGCATAACCGGTATTTATCAGCTCTGCTGCCACACGGTAAGTATCTTGTGCGCAGACAAGGTCAGCATTTACAGCACCTGAATTACATTCTGCCGTTACTTTTTCAATCATTTCTGTTTCACCAAGCTGTGTAAACTCAACTTTGATGCCGAATTCATTGGCAAAATTATCTGCTGCATCCTGTAAGTAGGAATTCGCTCCGTAAAATACCAAAGAACCTTCCTCTTTTGCTGCTGCAACAAGATCATCATAGCTCATCTCATCAACAGCAGTTTCTTCCTCTGCTGATTCGGTTTCTTCTGTTGCTTCTTCCGTTACTTCTGCTGTACTCTCTGTATTTTCTGTCTGTGTATCTGCAGTGCTTCCACACCCCATTAAAGAAATAGCAGTTATTGTCGTTGCTAATAAAACTGCCAGCATTTTTTTACTCTTCATATTATTACCTCCTGTAACATCTGTACCCCTGTTATAGTTTCATATCAGTAAATATTTCCAATGTATCTGTACTCTTTTCCTGCACAACGGCCTTTATCTTTTCGTCTACTGCAAGAAGATCCAGTACGGCTTCCGCTACAGCCATTTCACAGAGATGACTGTAACTCTTATAGAAGTCAAATCTAGAAAAATCTCCTTTTGACTCCAGCACATAATCTGCCAGTTCTCCCAGTTTGGAATTCTTGTAGGCTGTAATTGCAATTACTTTCAACCCTTTTTGTCTGGCAAGTGCTACACCATCAAGCACACTCTTGGTAGAACCTGACTGCGATACGGCAAAGAGAATATCATTCTCTCCTGCAAGATTAATCTGATTCATATAATAATCAGCAACACCATTAAAAGTATTCCGAATTCCCAGCCTTCCTAGGCGAAATCCCATATGCTCAATGATCGGTGTTGTATTACCAGATGCGATCAGATGTACCTGATCGCAGTCTCTGAGAAGTTCTACACATTTATTAACAGTTTCAAGATCAATATTATCGGCAATACTTATCATATTTGCAGAATACTTTTTAAAAATACCATGCAGATCATTTTCTGCTTCCATGCTCTCAGTATCCTTCTGATATCTGTCCACTTCCTTGGCTAATGCCATACGGAAAGCCCAGTATCCCTTGAATCCGGTATGCTGACACATTCTTACTACTGTCGCTTCGCTGACATTGCTGGCCTCAGCCAGATCCTTAACTGTAAATTCAATGACTTTCCGTGAATTCTTCAGCACATAGTCTGCCAGTCGCTTTTCTGTGCATGATAATTTGTTATATTCTGCCTGTATTTTCTTAATAGCCGATACGCTCTCCATTTGTGTTCTCCTTTTCCCTCAATCAGAATTTGCACAATGTGTTCAGTCTTTCCTCCACGTATGGCTGCAATTTTTCCTGTACGTATTCTGCCATGTGGATTATTTTAACCGGATCCGGATTGTCTCTGTTTTCCTCTGAAAATGACAGAACTGCCTGATAATAACGCTTCAAATAGTCAGTTCCCAGATTAAACTTCCGAATTCCGTTTTGAAAGGCGAGGAGAAGCTGATCATCCGGTATACCACTGCCCCCATGAAGGACAAGTGGTACAGATACTGCTGCCTGAATTTCTTTCAGTCTACCAATATCCAGCTTTGGCACTTCCCTGTATTCACCATGTGCATTTCCAATGGAAACTGCCAGCATATCTGCTCCGCTCTCCCTGCAGAACAGTTCTGCTGCATCTGGCTTTGTATACAGGTCTTTTTTTTCATTATCGGCATCTTTTGCTGCGCCTACATGACCAATTTCACCTTCTACAAAAACATTCCTTCTATGAGCAGTATCTACTACTTCCCGTGTAATTTCAATATTTTTTTTCAGGGCATAAGAAGAACCATCGATCATAACTGATTCAAATCCACCGTCCATCGCTTTCATGAGGGCTTCCAGCGAATAACTGTGATCCAAATGCAGTCCGATCGGTACTTTTACTTCTTCTGCCAGTTCCTTTACCATAGCAGCATACCCGGCAATACCTGTTGTTTTCTGAATGGTAACATGCTCCGGGAAAAGCATGACCAGTGCCGGTGTATTGGTTTTTTCTGCTGCATATACCACACTTCTGGCCATAATGTAATCCTGGCAGATAAAGGAAATAACTGCCGTATTACTCTGTTCTGCCATACGAAGAATTTCTGATACCTGTTGGTACATAGTTCCCTCCGTTCCTCTTTAATAAAGAACTGCCTTCCCATCTGCATGGAACAGTCTGATCTTATTGCCTGCAACTTCTCTTAATGTTTCAATGCAGGGAGGATAAATTACATTGGGTTCTCTCAGTTTCTGATCAGCTAACACTTCACGGCACTTCTGATAGAAAGGAGCTTTAATATCGCTGGAAATATTAACCTTATTGATACCATGCTCCACTGCTGTTTCAATTTCGCTGTCCGGATTGGAAGATCCACCATGAAGTACCAGTGGAATATCTACTACCTTTTTTATCTCATCCAGAATATCGATCTTAAGCTTGGGTTCAAATCCTACCGGATAAAGGCCATGGCTTGTACCAATCGCTACTGCCAGCGCATCAATACCAGTCTCTTCTACAAATTTTCTTGCATCTTCAGGATTTGTATAATGAATTACATTATTTCCCGTTTCAATAGAATCTGTATTACCGATCGTTCCCAGTTCTCCCTCTACTGAAATATAACCAGCTGCTGCGTGAGCCATCTCGCACACCTTCTTGCATGCTGCAATATTTTCTTCGAAAGGAAGAAGAGATGCATCAATCATAACGGATGTAAATCCAAGGCTTACTGCCTTTACGCAGTCTTCATAGGATCCGCCATGATCCAGATGAATGCAGACAGGAACGGGTGCTTTATTGGCCTCATCAATAACTGCCTTTACAAATGAATCTCTAACAAAACTGAGTTCATCCGGATGAATCGCAATAATAACCGGTGCATTCAATGCTACGGATTCCTCTATTACTCCACGCAGGATCATATTGCTTGAAGTATTAAATGCAGGAACCGCAAAATTGTGTTGATTGGCTACTGCCAATATTTCTTTCATGTTAACAAGCATTGTATTTCACTCCTTTTCTGTTTTTATGAGATTATCATAGCACTATGAAATTAAATGTCAATATTATTTATGAAAGGAAATTTCATTTCATCATTTTATCCAAAATATTATTTCACATTTGTTTAAAATGCATAATAACGCAAAAACACAGGACAAAATCAACTCCTGATTCTGTTTTGTGTTCCTATCTTTTCATTTAAATAGGCAATGTCCTGATAAAACATAGCATATGAAATATAGAACTTTTTTAATCTTACATCATCTGTTCATATTCTTAACCATAGCCTGATGTGATTTCTGTCAAGTACTCCTACCCAACTATCCCATCCTCCGCTTAAAATAAGTATCTGCTGCAAGCTTCAGATAATACTGCCCCTTCTCCATGGATTCCTGAATGGAAATCCCTCTGGCAATTTCCACTGCAATTACACAATTTCTGCAAAGTTCCTCTGCCGGTACTTTACAGATACCACAAAAAGAAACGATTTCCCTGTTACTGGCATGCTTCCTGATACCACTCAAAACCTTTCCCATAAGGCTCTGTTCATCCAGACATCCTTCCCCTGTTACAACCAGATCACAGTCTTTCACAAGCGCATCAAACTGACACAGCTCCAGAATACCTTCGATGCCGCTGACCGTCTTTGCTCTGAGAAATGCCGTACATCCATATCCGGCACCTCCTGCAGCCCCCGCTCCTGCCTCCGGCAGCATTGCCTGACAGTCACGTTCTATCACTTCTGCCACGTGGATCAGACCAGCATCCAGGACTGCAACCTCTTCCTTCGTTGCTCCCTTCTGTGGTGCATAAATATAGGCAGCTCCCAGAGGTCCATACAGGGGATTAGTCACATCACTCATTACCGTAAATTCAGCCTCTCCGATCCGCTGATCCAAACCGGAACAGTCTATTTTCGATACCGCTGACAGCGTCCCTCCTGCCGGAACAAATGACCGTCCATCTCTATCAAAGAAAGTAATTCCAAGCGCTGCTGCCATCCCACATCCGCAGTCTGTTGTGGCACTGCCTCCAAGACAAAGGAAAAACTTCCGACAGCCTTCATCCAGTGCCGCTCTTATCAGCTCTCCAAAGCCAAAGGTACTGGCCTCCAGTGCACGAAATCCGGTCTGCTTTGTCAATCCGCTGCTTTCTGCAATTTCAAGGACAGCCGTTCCATCAGGAAGAATCCCATAAGCTGCCTCAATCAGTTTTCCCTCCGGGGAATGTACTGTCACTGTCTTCCTGCTTCCGCCCTTTGCCCGGAGAATACAGTCCATGCTTCCTTCTCCACCATCTGCAATGGGAAGTCTGACAACCTCACACTTCAAATGTTCTTCTATGGATCCTGCCAGAATATCGGTTACTTCCTGCGATGTCATACTTCCTTTAAAACTGTCCGGAATCACAATCACTTTCTGCATGATAAAGTCATCCTTTCCTGCTCATAACTTCATCATATCATTCTCCGGGGCATCAGGCTTTGTTTTCTTCCCATATGCCCCGCCTCAGCCATTTTTACGTTCATTTCACTGCCTTTTGGGGCATCTATGTGCAATTTTCCTGCTGATGCCCCGCTCTGCAAAGTTTCCGGGGCACCACAGCACATTTTCCTTCCTGATACCCCTGAACTCCGAAAACACACCTGGTGGTTCTACCCTCCGAAAACACACTTCCGCCTTTGCCTCTCTCCAGACCCAAAAAAGGTGGCTCTTCCAAAAGGCAGAGCCACCTTCACTTCCACACTCTTACTGCACAATCAGATTGGTATATCCCATCAGGCTTTCATCCACAGCCCTTGCTGCTTCCCTGCCCTCACGGATCGCCCATACTACAAGGGACTGGCCTCTGTGCATATCTCCGGCTGTAAAGACATTCTTCACGCTGGTTTCATAGGCACCTGCGCCGGTCTTCACATTGCTTCTCTCATTGATATCTACATGGAACGCATCTGTTACATATTTCTGGCTTCCAAGGAACCCTGCCGCGATCAGCACGATCTCTGCGGGAAGGGTCTGCTCGGAGCCCGGCACCTCGCTCATCTTCATCCGTCCGCTTGCAGGATCCTTCTCCCAGGAAAGCTTCACGATCTTGACTGCCTTAAGGCTGCCGTTTTTATCCTTCACAAATTCCTTCACCGTAGACTCATAGATCCGGGGATCATGGCCAAATACAGCGATAGCTTCCTCCTGTCCATAATCTGTCTTGCAGATCTTCGGCCATTCCGGCCAGGGATTGCTGGCACTTCTGGTATCGGGAGCCTTTGGCATCATCTCGATCTGTGTTACGGACTTGCAGCCATGACGGATGCTGGTTCCCACACAGTCATTTCCGGTATCACCACCGCCAATGATAACTACATTTTTGCCCTTGGTATCCACATATTTCTTGTCTTCAAAATCAGAATCCAGCAGGCTCTTCGTATTGGCCTTCAGGAAGTCTACTGCAAAGTAGATCCCCTTGGCATCCCTGCCCGGTACACTGATATCTCTCGGGTTGGAAGCACCGCAGGCAAGTACGACTCTGTCATACTCCTTCAAGAGCTTTTCTGCCTTGATATCCTTACCGACATCCACACCGGTTTTAAACACGATGCCTTCTGCCTCCATGACCTTGATCTTACGGTCTACGATATGCTTCTCCAGCTTCATATTGGGGATTCCGTACATCAAAAGTCCACCAACCCTGTCAGAACGCTCATACACCGTTACGCTGTGGCCTCTTTTATTCAGCTGATCAGCAACAGCAAGTCCGGAAGGACCGCTTCCTACAACTGCTACCGTCTTTCCTGTCCGAACCTTGGGAGGCTTCGGATCGGCATAGCCCTTTTCATAGGCATTCTCAATAATCGCATATTCATTTTCCTTCGTGGCAACCGGATCCCCGATCAGATTGCAGGTGCAGGCTGCTTCACAGAGCGCCGGGCACACACGGGAGGTAAACTCCGGAAAGCTGTTCGTCTTTTTCAGACGGTTATAGGCCTGCTGCCAGTTTCCGGTATAAACAAGATCATTCCATTCCGGCACCAGATTGTGCAGGGGGCAGCCGCTTGTCATTCCGCAGATGTTCATTCCTGCCTGACAGAAGGGCACACCGCAGTCCATACATCTTGCTCCCTGAAGCTGCTGCTTTTCTTTCGAGAGGTGCTCATGGAACTCATTAAAATTCTTAATCCTGTCCTTAGGCTTTACGTCCTTTGATACTTCTCTTTTATAATCCATAAATCCTGTTGGTTTTCCCATCGTGACACCTCCTTATTTTGCTGCCCTGACTGCGTAGAATGCTTCGATCTGTGCCTGCTCTGCAGAAAGACCCTTTTCCTCCATCTGTACGATGGTAGCCAGCATCTTTTCGTAGTCATGAGGGATGATCTTCTTGAACTTCGGCAGATAATCACTGAAATGATCCAGAATCATCTTACCCTTTTCAGAATTGGTCAGAGCCACATGCTCCTTGATCATATCCTTCAGTTCAATAACATCATATTTGGAAGTTACTTCATAGGAAGATACCATTTCCTTGTTCAGGCGGATATACAGGTCATTGTCCTCATCCAGTACATAAGCCACACCGCCGCTCATACCTGCAGCAAAGTTCTTGCCTGTATGGCCAAGGACTACCACACGGCCTCCTGTCATATATTCACAGCCATGGTCACCCACGCCCTCTACAACAGCGATCGCACCAGAGTTTCTGACACAGAAACGCTCACCAGCTACACCATTGATAAAGGCTTTTCCACTGGTTGCACCATACAGTGCCACATTTCCGATAATGATATTTTCATCTGCTTTGAACCGGCTTCCCTTCGGTGGATATACGATCAGCTTACCGCCGGATAAGCCCTTGCCAAAGTAGTCGTTGGAATCTCCCACAAGCTCAAGTGTCAGTCCCTTCGGGATAAAGGCACCAAAGCTCTGTCCGCCGGCACCGTTACACAGTACACGGTAGGTATCCTCTGCCACCTGATCCCCAAGTCTTCTTGTGATCTCGGAACCAAGGATCGTACCAAAGGCTCTGTCCGTATTCTTGACATCTACCTCAATGCTTCTTCTTGCACCGGTTTCAATGGCCTTGTCAAGCTGCTTTAACAGTACCTTTTCGTCCATGGTATTTTCCAGCTTGAAATCGTAAACCTGCTTCGGATCAAAGGTAACCTTCTCCTTGCTGCCCACATAGGGATTCTCAAGGATCAGACTTAAATCTACCTGCTTCTGGCTCTTAGAAAGGTTATCCTTTACCTTCAGGAACTCGGTATGACCGACCAGCTCATCCACAGTCCTTACACCAAGCTTTGCCATATATTCCCGCAGCTCCTCTGCGATAAAGTGCATGAAGTTGATCACATACTCCGGCTTTCCTCTGAAATTCTTACGAAGCTCCGGATTCTGGGTAGCCACACCCACAGGACATGTGTCCAGATTGCAGACTCTCATCATGACACATCCCATGGTTACCAGGGGTGCTGTCGCAAAGCCGAATTCCTCTGCACCAAGGATCGCTGCGATAGCTACGTCACGACCGCTCATCAGCTTACCGTCTGTCTCGATCCTTACCTTATTACGAAGTCCGTTCATGATCAGCGTCTGGTGTGTCTCTGCAAGTCCAAGCTCCCAGGGAAGTCCTGCATTGTGAATGGAATTCCTCGGTGCCGCACCGGTACCACCATCATAACCGGAGATCAGGATAACCTGTGCACCGGCCTTCGCAACACCGGCTGCAACAGTACCAACACCAGCTTCAGAAACCAGCTTGACACTAATCCTTGCCTGCTTGTTGGCATTCTTCAGATCATAAATCAGCTCTGCCAGATCCTCGATAGAATAAATATCGTGATGAGGCGGCGGGGAGATCAGACCTACGCCTGGTGTTGAATGTCTGGTCTTTGCGATCCAGGGATAAACCTTGCCTGCCGGCAGATGTCCGCCTTCACCGGGCTTTGCTCCCTGTGCCATTTTGATCTGGATCTCATTGGCGCTTACCAGATATCTGCTGGTTACACCGAAACGTCCGCTGGCTACCTGTTTGATGGCAGAGCATCTGTTCTTGCCATCAGCCCCTGCGGAAAGTCTCTCCAGATCCTCACCACCTTCACCGGAATTGGAGCGTCCGTGAATGGTGTTCATTGCAATTGCCAGTGTCTCATGGGCTTCCTTTGAAATGGAACCATAGCTCATGGCTCCTGTCTTAAATCTGGTTACAATGGAATCCACACTTTCTACTTCCTCGATCGGGATTCCTTTTTCCGGATAATTGAAATCCATCAGGCCACGCAGGTTCTTTACTGAATCCTCATCATTGACAAGGGCTGTATACTGCTTGAACATCTGATAATCACCACGCTTTGTGGATTCCTGCAGCATATGGATCGTTGCCGGATTGTACAGATGCTCGTCACCACCACTTCTCATCTTGTGATGTCCCACACTGTTCAGTGTCAGGTCATTTGCAAGTCCCAGCGGGTCAAAAGCCTGTGAATGCAGTGCATCCACTTCCTTTTCAATATCCTTTAAGGTAATACCACCCACACGGCATACCGTATGAGGGAAATATTTGTTAATAACATCCTTATCAATACCGATTGCTTCAAAGATCTGGGATCCTTCATAGGACTGGATCGTACTGATTCCCATTTTGGAAGCGATTTTGACAATGCCATGTAAAATAGCGTTGTTGTAATCATCAACGGCTGCATAATAATCCTTGTCAAGCATATGGCTGTCGATCAGCTCGCGGATGGATTCCTGCGCAAGATAAGGATTGATCGCACAGGCACCATAACCAAGCAGGGTAGCAAAATCATGCACATCCCTGGGTTCTCCTGACTCCAGGATCAGCGCTACACTGGTCTTTTTCTTGGTTACGACCAGATGTCTGTTCAAAGCTGATACGGCAAGCAGAGACGGGATTGCCACGTGATTTTCATCTACGCCCCTGTCAGACAGGATCATGATGTTCACACCGTCCCTGTAAGCTCTGTCCACCTCTACGAACAGTCTGTCAATAGCACGCTCAAGGCTCGTATTCTTATAATAGGTGATCGGAATCACTTCTGCCTTAAAGCCTTCCTGATTTATATCCTTGATCTTCATCAGATCGGTATTGGTCAGGATCGGATTGCTTACCTGCATCACGTGGCAGTTCTTCGGGGTTTCCTCCAGGATATTGCCGTCGGTTCCCACGTAAACAGTTGTTGAAGTAACCACTTCCTCACGGATCGCATCAATAGGCGGGTTGGTTACCTGCGCAAATTTCTGCTTGAAATAATGGAAAAGAGGATGATTGGTCTTGCTCAGAACCGGGATCGGGGTATCCACTCCCATGGCTGCAATAGCCTCGGCTCCGTTCTTCGCCATGGGAAGAATGCTCGTCTTTAACTCTTCGTAGGTATAACCGAAGGCCTTCTGCATCCGCTGTCTTTCTTCATATGCAAATTCCGGTACTCTTTCATTCGGAATCTTCAGATCCCGCAGATGGATCAGGTTGCTGTCCAGCCACTCACCATAAGGCTGTCTGGAAGCATAACCCTCTTTCAGTTCATTATCATCAATGACCTTGCCCTTTGTGACATCCACAAGCAGCATCTTGCCGGGACGAAGTCTTTCCTTTACAAGGATCTTTGAAGGGTCAATATCAAGTACCCCAACCTCAGAGGAAAGGATCAGCTGGTCATCGTCTGTGATCACATAACGGGAAGGACGAAGACCGTTTCTGTCAAGCACTGCTCCCATCACATCACCATCACAGAAAAGAATGGAAGCCGGGCCATCCCATGGCTCCATCATGGTTGCGTAGTACTGATAGAAGTCCTTTTTGTGCTGGGACATGGTCTTGTTGTTTTCCCATGGCTCCGGGATCGTGATCATCACTGCATGGGGAAGATCCATGCCGCTCATGACAAGGAACTCCAGCGTGTTATCCAGCATGGCTGAGTCAGAGCCTGCTGTATTGACTACCGGCAGTACCTTATGCAGCACGCTGTGCAGATGCTCGGATTCCATGTTTTCCTCACGGGCAAGCATCTTATCCGCATTACCCTGAATGGTATTGATCTCACCGTTATGCACGATAAATCGGTTCGGGTGGGCTCTCTCCCAGCTTGGATTGGTATTGGTAGAGAAACGGGAATGTACCATGGCAATGGCAGATTCGAAATCCTTATCCTGCAGATCCGCAAAGAAAGTACGGAGCTGTCCAACCAGGAACATTCCTTTATATACGATCGTCCTGCTGGATAAGGAAACCACATAGGTATTATCTGAGGACTGTTCAAATACTCTTCTTACAATATAAAGCATGCGGTCAAAATCAAGCCCCTTTTCCACCTGTGCGGGCTTCTTTATAAATGCCTGCATGATATGGGGCATACACTCAACTGCCTTATGTCCGAGAACCTCCGGATGGGTAGGAACCTCTCTCCATCCAAGAAAAGTAAGTCCTTCCTTCTCTACGATGATCTCAAACATCTTCTTGGCCTGATTCTTCTGCAGCTCATCCTGAGGAAAGAAAAACATACCAACGCCATATTCTCTGTCCTCTCCCAGTGTGATCCCAAGGCTCTTTGTCACTCTCTTAAAAAATTTATGGGGGATCTGCGTCAGAATACCAACACCGTCACCGGTCTTACCTTCTGCATCCTTTCCGGCACGATGCTCCAGATTCTCAACGATCTTCAATGCATTTTCAACGGTTTCTCTGCTCTTCACACCCTTAATGTTTACACAGGCACCGATACCGCAGTTATCATGCTCAAACTCCGGACGGTACAGAGGTGCATCTGGCACGGTCTTTTTCACATCAAACATTTTGTGGATCTCCTTCCCTTAGTAAATTACGACGTAATTTCCCATGACATAAAAAAGCCGCAAAAAGAGCTATGCTCGCTCCTTTGCGACTTTCATTGAAATCAATATACATCACTTTTTACTATTTGTAAATAATGACTTTTCTTATCATTGTCAGATTATTTGTGAATTTACTTTCTGTTCTTCTTTTATCAGATTTATTCATCAATTATCTGCTTATTTTCTCCCATTTCGCACAACTTAAGGTACCATACTCCCAATCCTGCTGCAAAAAACAGTAAAGCAACTGCCAGTCCGATGGCCACTGTACTGTTCAGATCCCGAAGTCCATTCCTGTAAGTCACGGTAAATACCGTAACATTAGCCACCGCATGAAATGTCACCGGGGCTGCAAAACTTTCTGACCTTTCATAAACTATGGCAATGATCACCCCAAGCAGAAATCCATACAATGCCTGCACCGTATTTCCATGGTAAAGGCCAAAAAGCAGTGCAGAAAGCGGTACTGCCAGCTTCACAGAAAAACACCGTTTCATCCGGTTATAAATGATACCACGGAACACTGCCTCTTCTGCAATGGGTGAAATCACCCCATACAATACAAGCCCAATGGCAAAGGCCACCCCATACTGCGCCTCTTCTACTCTGGTATAGGCTGCTGAACTCTCTGTGATCCCCATCTGGAAAAACAGGATATTCACACCCATGGATACACACAGTGCGATCGCTGCCAGTACACCATAGGAGGTTACATTTCCCTTTTTCTTCCATACCGGAAGTGCTTCCTTCTTCAGCATGCCCCATATGGGGAGCATGCCAAGCAATATGGCAATGCCGCTGACCATGCCGTTTGCTGTCTGGCCATTCTTCATAAGCCATTCCCTTAAGACTCCATCATTTCCGGAAAGCATCAGCTCAAGTCCTCCCCAGAGAACGATCTGGGCGAAGTCATGCACCACATAATAAAGAAAAAGCGGCAGCAACAGATATACCGCTTTCTTCATGGATTTCCATTTTTTCAGTTCTTCTGCTGGCCATGCCAGTTCCATGGTCTGTAAAAATCCCATCTTCATCCCTTCACCTGTCCTGTCAGCAGGATCTCTTTCAGCTCTTCTACTGTTCCCGCAATGGCATCGGCTCCTTCTGCCTCCAGCTCTCCTTCTGCTGCAAAGCCATAGTGCACACCTACCCCAGTCAGCTTCCATGCCCTGGCTCCCTGGATGTCAAACTCCCGATCCCCGATCATGGCACAGCTCTCCCTGCGCTCTTCCTCAGACAATTCCAGGATACCAAGCTGTCGCAGTGCTTCCTCTACCACTTCCTCTTTCTTTTCCCTGCTGCCATCAAGACCGCTTCCGACCACAACAGAAAAATATTTTTCAATGTCAAAATGATCCAGCACCTTTTTCACAAATACCTCCGGCTTACTGGATGCTACGGCCAGATGACACCCGGCCTCTGACAGAGCCTGCAGCATTTCCGGTACTCCTTCATACACCTGGTTTTCAAAAATACCGATCGGACGGAACCTCTCCCGGTAAAATTCCACTGCTCTTTTCGCCATATCCCGATCCATACCGTAATACTTCTGAAAGCTTGTATGAAGCGGCGGTCCGATAAAGCACTCCAGCTTCTTCAGATCAGGCTCCTCGATCCCACACTTTGCAAGGGCATACTGCACGCACTTTGTGATCCCTTCCCGGGAATCCGTCAGTGTGCCGTCAAGATCAAACAAACAATATTGGTACATGTGATGATATCCTTCCCTACAGCTTCAGCTTCGCAAACAGATCCCCGAGGCTTGTTCCAAGACTCTCTCCCGAGCTGTACTGCTTCGCATCTGTATCCTCGATCTCTTCTGCCTGCGCATTTTCCTCTGCTGCCTTAATGCTTAAGGAAATCCTGCCGTCATTGGTGTTTAATACCTTGACCTTAACCTTATCGCCTGCCTTCAGAACCTCTGAAGGCTTCTTGATCCTTTTTTCACAAATCTGTGAAATATGAACCAGACCGCTCAGTCCATCCTGCAGTGCTACAAAGGCTCCATAGGGCTGCAGACTCTCTACCGTTCCATTCAGAATCGTTCCCGGTACGATCATGGCTACCTTGTGGTCATGTGCTTCCTTCTCCTGCTCTCTTAAAATTTCCTTTGCTGAAAGAACCAGCTTCTGCTTCTCCGGATCCACCGTGATCACGCGCACGTTAAGCTGCCTGCCCTGGAAAGGTGCCAGATCCTCCACATACTGCAGGGAAAGCTGGGACGCCGGAATAAATCCACGGATTCCTTCCACATAGGCAACCACACCGGCATTTACTACTTCACTGACCTTTACGGTCAGCTCTTTCTTTTCTTCCAGATACGTCTTCAGTACATCCCATGCGGTATCCTGCTGCGCTTCCTTTTTGGAAAGCAGTATATTGCCATGTCCGTCGTCCATACTGATGACCTCTGCTTCGATCTCATCCCCTACCGCAACATCTGTCATAAGGGAAAAGGAGGGATCATTACTCATATCCTCTGCCTTAATGATCCCCTGTGCGTAATACTTCAGATCTAAAGTCACTTCCTCTTCATTTACGTCAATGACCGTTCCTGAAATGAGATCTCCTTCACTGATCTTGCGGAAGCTGGCCTCCAGCTCCCTTTCATAGTCCTTCATTGATTCTTCCATTAGTAATTCTCCGCCTTTACCTGAAAATAGCTCTGTGGATGTGCACATACCGGACAAACCTCCGGAGCTTCCTTACCGATGCAGATATGTCCACAGTTGCGGCACTGCCAGATCGTATCACCATCTTTGGAAAATACAACGCCCTGCTCGATATTGGTGATCAGTCTGCGGTATCTTTCCTCATGCTCCTTCTCAATGGCAGCTACCCCTTCAAATAAAGCGGCGATCTGCTCAAAGCCTTCTTCTCTGGCTACTTTGGCAAACTCACTGTACATATCTGTCCACTCGTAGTTTTCGCCCTCTGCCGCATGTCCAAGGTTCTTAAGGGTAGAATCAATTCCACCGTTGATCAGCTTGTACCACATCTTGGCATGCTCTCTCTCGTTGGCTGCTGTCTCTTCAAAAATCGCTGCGATCTGCTGATAGCCGTCCTTCTTTGCCTTGGATGCAAAGTAGGTGTACTTGTTGGTAGCCATTGACTCTCCTGCAAAGGCCGCCTGTAAATTTGCTTCTGTTTTTGATCCTTTTAACTCCATAATTTTCCTCCAGTCTTATGACTTCTTGACAACTCTGTGATAATAAGCATACGTCATTTCCGGTCCTTTGTCAAAGCTTCCTGCACCTGTCACCTCACCGAGAAAAATGGTATGCGTATCAGTCTCCATGGTATTGATCACACGGCAGGTCAGATAACCGCAGCTGTCACTGATCACTGGCAGGAAATCCTCCACCTTATAATCTACTCCATCAAATTTATCCACATCTCTCCCAGAACGGAACCCAAAGCCGCCGATCAGTGATGGAGCCGAATCCTCTGCAAGTACCGAAACTGCAAATACTCCCGTTTCCTTAATGCATTCCGTTGTGTAGTTCTGATGGTTCAGGCTTAATGCCACTGTTATCTTCGGTGATGAGGTGATCTGCATCACACTGTTTGCTGTGCAGCCGGTAGGACGTCCATTATCCCAGGTGCTGATCACATATACCCCATATGATAGTTTCCTTAGTATAGATGTATCCATTCTTTTTCCTCCTTAATCTTTTTAATATCAGTAACTATTACTAATATTAGTGTAAGACAGATATTTCCATCTGTCAATGATATTTTCCCGCAAGGCTGATTTTTTATGCTATAATCCCTTATGATATACATTTGACAGTTCTGTCTGAGCTGTCTGAAGAAAGGTACAGACATTTATGAGTATTTTAAACGTAGAACATTTAACCCATGGCTTTGGTGACAGAGCCATTTTCCAGGATGTTTCCTTCCGTCTGCTGAAGGGTGAGCATATTGGCCTGATCGGAGCCAACGGCGAAGGGAAATCCACTTTTATGAATATTATTACAGGCAAGCTGATGCCGGATGAGGGCAAGGTAGAATGGGCGAAAAACGTACGTGTCGGTTATCTGGACCAGCACACTGTCCTTGAAAAGGGCATGACGATCCGTCAGGTGCTCTCCTCTGCCTTTGATTTTCTGTTTGACATGGAAAAACAGATGAATGACATCTGTGACAAAATGGGAACCGCATCTGAAGAAGAACTGGAACAGTACATGGAAGACCTTGGAACCATTCAGGATCTGCTTACCATGCACGATTTCTATATGATCGATGCCAAAGTTGAAGAAGTGGCAAGGGCTCTTGGCCTTCTGGAGCTTTCTCTTGACAGAGACGTCTCTGATTTAAGCGGCGGTCAGCGTACCAAGGTGCTTCTTGCCAAGCTCCTTCTGGAAAAACCGGATATCCTGCTTCTGGACGAGCCTACCAACTATCTGGACGCTGAGCATATCGCCTGGCTGAAACGGTATCTGAATGACTATGAGAACGCCTTTATCCTGATCTCCCATGACATTCCGTTTTTGAACAGTGTTGTCAATTTGATCTACCACATGGACAATCAGCAGCTCACCCGTTATGTAGGGGATTATGACAAGTTTCAGGAAGTCTATGCCATGAAAAAGGCACAGCTGGAAGCTGCCTATAATAAGCAGCAGAAGGAGATTGCGGACTTAAAGGATTTTGTAGCCAGGAATAAAGCCAGAGTTTCCACCAGAAATATGGCCATGTCCCGCCAGAAAAAGCTGGATAAGATGGATGTGATCGAGCTTGCGGCAGAAAAGCCAAAGCCGGAATTTCATTTTAAAGAAGCAAGAACCCCTGGCCGCTATATTTTCCAGACACAGGATCTTGTCATCGGCTATGAAGAACCTCTCTCCAAGCCCTTAAATCTGGAAATGGAAAGAGGTCAGAAAATTGTTCTTACCGGTGCCAACGGAATCGGTAAAACCACACTGTTAAAGAGTATTCTCGGTCTGATCCCACCGTTGTCCGGATCAGTCACTCAGGGTGATTACCTGAGTATCGGTTATTTCGAACAGGACATGTCCGGTGATGGCAGTAATACCTGTATCGAAGAGATCTGGCAGGAATTCCCCGGCTACAGCCAATATGAGGTACGTTCTGCCCTTGCCAAATGCGGTCTGACCACCAAGCATATTGAAAGTCTTGTGAAGGTATTAAGTGGTGGTGAGCAGGCCAAGGTACGTCTGTGCAAGCTGATTAACCGGGAAACCAATGTCCTGCTTCTGGATGAGCCTACCAACCACCTTGACGTAGATGCCAAGGATGAACTGAAACGTGCCTTGATCGCCTACAAAGGCAGTATCCTCATGGTCTGCCATGAGCCGGAATTCTATGACGGACTGGCAACTGCTGTATGGGACTGCACGCAGTTCACCACACGACTCGTTTAGTCAATTCTATACACTATACAGCGAAAAATGCAACTGCTACTGCACCGGGACCGGCATGGGTACCGATGACACTTCCGATCATGGTTGTTTCCAGTGAGGAAGTGCCGTCTTCCCAGAGTGCCTTACTGTCTTCGATATACTTCTGAAGAAGGGTATCATCCAGTCCGGTGTAGCCAAGCAGGATCGGCTTCGTAAAGTCAATTCCCCCTGTCTTTCTGATCTCACTGACAAGCAGATTATTTCCCTGTTTGGATCCTCTTGCTTTACCAAGGATCACGATCTCCCCATCTCTGATACAGACAACCGGTTTAATGGAAAGCACACCGCCTGCAAAAGCTGCCGCTGCTGAGATCCGTCCACCCTTTTTCAGATACTCCAGTGTATCCAGCATGGCGATCAGACAGATCTTTTCACGTTCTTTTTCCAGTCTTTCTGCGATCTCTCTGGCTCCCATCCCCTCGTCCACAAGGCGCAGCGCCAGCTTTGCCAGAATGGCAGTTCCGATCGCTACATTTCTGCTATCTACCACGTAAATGCTTTCCTCATGCTCTCTGGCAGCGATCATAGCACTCTGCCATGTTCCTGACAGCTTGGAAGAAAGTGTGATCACAACAGCGCTCTCCCCCGCTGCCGCAATTTTCTCAAATATATCACTGAAGTCTGCCGGTACTGCCTGGCTTGTCTTGGGAAGCACATCACTTTCGATCAGCTTCTGGTAAAATTCCTTCTTTTGGATCGTAACACCTTCAATATATTCCTCATCTCCAAAGCGGAGCGTTAAAGGGACGACTGTCAGTCTTTCTTTCACATCCTCTGTAATATCTGCTGTTGAATCTACAATAATATTTACTTTCTTATTCATGTTTTCACCTTTCTTCTGGGATCCCGTCCTTTGCAAGTATCCTGAGGTTTTCCACGATCCGGTCCAGTGCCTCATAAAAGATCTGTCTGTTTTCCTCTGTCAGATCCTTTCCGGCAATCTCCACAGCGATCCTGGCCCGCTCGCTCACATGTCTGGCGGCCTCCTGTCCTTCCTCTGTCAGCTTGAAGACACCTCCGTACAGCGTTTTTCCAACGCTCTCCTTTCGTACCAGTCCTTTCTTTTCCATCAGGGACATCATACGGGATACATCTGCCTTATCCTTGACACACAGTTCACACAGCCTGGGCGCTGTCAATCCTTCTGGAAAC
Organism: uncultured Lachnospiraceae bacterium; assembly: GCA_902766365.1. Taxonomy (GTDB): domain Bacteria; phylum Bacillota; class Clostridia; order Lachnospirales; family Lachnospiraceae; genus Suilimivivens. The sequence continues at coordinate 36,388 of CACXDC010000042.1, forward strand.
CGGTACATGGTCAGAAGATAGATGGAATGGGTTCCCTTCAGTCCGTATTTTTCCATTTCATCCCCGGTCAGCTTGTGCCAGTACCGTGAGATTTCTGACATTCCTACTGAGAAACGCTCAAATCTGTCTTCCATGGTTACCTCCTGTTTCCTTCTATAACGCAAAAGTTGACAAATCAACTTCTGCCATTATAATTCCATGATGTTGATTTGTCAACTTTTATCCAATTATCCTTTTATTCTTCTGTATGTTACTTTACGATCACAAACTCTGTCTGATCTAAATCCTCCGCTGTTAACACATCCAGTAACCGGAATACCGGGCCTGTTGGATGCGTTCTGCCACATTCCCATGCTTCTACTGTCTTTTTTGATACTCCCATATATGCAGCAAAGACACTCTGCGTCATACCTGCCTTCATTCGAATTTCTCTAATTTCCTTATTTGTGTATTCCTTAACCGGCATAATCATATAGGTTTTTACCCGTGCTTTTCCCCTTCCTTTTTCATAAGCAATTGCTTCTTCCAGACCTTGTTTCAGATCATCAAATAATGAACTCATAAAATCATCTCCTATTCTTTCCACCTTCTGGTGAATATTGGTACTTCTATAAAAGTTCTTGTCATTCGTATTCTACCTTTCTTCTTTACATATCATTATATTATACCCTATTATATAGGGTGTCAACCACTGTATTCAAAAGGACTCCACAGGATCCGTTTTTCATATGTCTGACAATACCAAAGACACCCGCACCGGCATTTCTGCCGGACACGGGTGTCCTTCCATTTCTAAATATGCTGTTTCAGGCGACAGTCTTACCTTTTCCTAGCGCTCTTTTGTCAGATGCCAGATATCTCTGTTGTATTCTGCAATGGTTCTGTCAGATGAGAAGAATCCAGCCTTGGCGATGTTCACAAGCATCATCTTCTTCCACTTTGCTCTGTCTTCATAATCAGCGAACATTCTGTCCTTGGTTTCGATATAATCTTCCAGATCCAGTAATGTCATGAACCAGTCTTTGTTCAGAAGCTCATTGTAGAGCCTTGTCAGATTTTCCTTGTGACCAGCTGCCAGTGCCTGCTTACCAACGATGAAATCAACAGCTTCTTTGATCACAGGGCTCTTCTCATAGTAGTCCTTGGAAACATAATCAGCCTTTTCATAGTGCCTTATAACGGTCTCAGAATCCTTACCAAAGATGTAAATATTGTCATCACCAACTAACTCGTGGATCTCTACGTTAGCACCGTCGGATGTACCAAGGGTTACTGCACCATTCAGCATGAACTTCATATTTCCGGTACCGGATGCTTCCTTACTTGCCAGTGAGATCTGCTCAGAAATATCACAGGCGGGGATCAGCCTCTCTGCATAGCTTACATTGTAATTCTCTACCATAAGAACTGTCATGTAAGGACTTACATCAGGATCATTGTTTACGATATCCTGCAGTACAAGGATCAGGTGGATGATATCCTGCGCAATGATATAAGCAGGAGCTGCCTTTGCACCAAAGATAAAGGTCATCGGTCTTGCCGGCTTCTTGCCCTTCTTGATCTCCAGATATTTGTGGATAATGTACAGTGCATTCATCTGCTGACGCTTATACTCATGCAGTCTCTTGACCTGGATATCAAATACGGAATCGGGATTTAAGGTAACACCCTCATTTTCCTTCACATAAGCTGCCAGCTTCTTCTTCTGGTCGTATTTGATCTCGGCAATACGATCCAGAACTGCCGGTGTATCCTTGAATTCAAGCAGCTTCTCCAGCTTGTCTGCATCCTTTTTGAAGCCATCTCCGATCGTTTCTGCAAGAAATCCTGCAAGCTCTCTGTTACATGATAAAAGCCATCTTCTGAAGGTGATACCATTGGTCTTATTATTGAACTTCTCAGGGTAAATCTTATAAAAAGCATTCAGCTCTGTCTCTTCCAGGATCTGGGTATGGATTGCAGCAACACCATTGACAGAGAATCCATAATGGATATCAATGCGTGCCATATGAACACGGCCGTCCTTGTCAATGATCTGTACCCTTTCATCCTTATACTTTGCTGCTACTCTCTTATCCAGCTCCTTGATGTAAGGAACGAGCTGGGGAACTACCTTCTCCAGATACTTAAGCGGCCACTTCTCCAGCGCTTCTGCCAGTATCGTATGATTAGTGTATGCACAGGTTTTTCTTACAACCTCGATCGCCTCATCAATTGTAAATGCCTTCTCCTCAACAAGGATACGGATCAATTCCGGAATGATCATGGTCGGATGCGTATCGTTGATCTGGATGACTGCATGATCATACATCTTACGGAGATCAAACTTCTTCTCCTTCATCTCAGCCAGGATCAGCTGGGCTGCATTACTTACCATAAAGTACTGCTGATAAATACGGAGCAGGTTTCCTGCCTCATCAGAATCATCCGGATAAAGGAACAGTGTCAGATTTTTCTCGATCGCTTCCTTATCAAACTGGATACCCTCCTTTACGAGGCTCTCATCCAGTGACTCGATATCAAACAGATGAAGCTTGTTTACACCGCTGTCATAGCCCGCTACATCAATATCATATAATCTGGAGGTTACTTTTTTCTTTCCAAAATAAACATCATAAGTAATATCTGTCTTAGTCAGCCAGGAATTCTCCTCGATCCAGGCATTTTTCTCTGCTGTCTGCAGCTTATCCTTAAATACCTGCTTAAACAGACCAAAATGATAATTAAGTCCGATTCCTTCTCCGGGAAGACCAAGAGTTGCAATAGAATCCAGGAAGCATGCCGCCAGTCTTCCAAGACCACCGTTTCCAAGAGACGGTTCCGGCTCCACTTCCTCGATCACGGACAGCTTCTTGCCATACTTTTCAAGAATATCGCTCATCTTATCATAAACGCCGAGATTGATCAGATTGTTGGAAAGTAATTTGCCGATCAGAAATTCTGCGGAAATGTAATATACTTTCTTTTCCCCTTCATTGCAATCAGATACTGCCATCAGTCTCTTTGTCAAAATTAATACCGCATAATAGGTTTCCTGATCTGTCAGAGCA
>CACXDC010000043.1 GCA_902766365.1 uncultured Lachnospiraceae bacterium
GTCCGTGGGTCTTTTTTATGTCATGGGAAATTACTCCGTAATGTTCCAATGACATAAAAAGACCTCCGGTCGGGATCGCACTGCGGATGCTATTATGTGCGGGAGTTTTGCGGCGATAAATAAGACTTTAGAAGAGGAATTGGAAATGGGAATCACAGAATTATTTGTACTGGCAATCGGATTGTCAATGGATGCATTTGCTGTATCGATCTGTAAGGGGTTGTCGCTGGGAAAGATCAACTGGAAGCATATGTGCATTGCAGGTGCATGGTTTGGCGGTTTTCAGGCATTGATGCCGCTGACAGGATATTTCCTTGGAAGCTTTTTTACAGACATGGTTACCAAATATTCACACTGGATCGCTTTTATCCTGCTGGCATTTATCGGAGTCAATATGATCCGGGAGTCAAAAGATGAAGAAAAAGTGGACAGTTCCATGACCGTCAAGTCCATGCTGCTTCTTGCGATTGCAACCAGTATCGATGCGCTGGCAGTAGGTGTTACTTTTGCTTTTCTTGAGGTAAATATTATTTATGCAGTTCTGTTCATTGGAACGATCACCTTTTTATGTTCAGCAGCCGGTGTCAAGATCGGAAGCCTGTTTGGTCTGAAATATAAGGCAAAGGCTGAGGTCTGCGGAGGAATCATCCTGATCGTGATCGGATTGAAGATCCTTCTGGAAGGACTGGGAATTCTGTAAGAATAGATCAATAGAAAATCTGCCTGCAGCAGATTTTAATGACACGGTACGAAGCCCTGCTCATGCAGGGCTTTTTGCTGTTTTTATGGTTATTTTTGAAAAGTTGTGATATATTCTTGATATTCTATACAGAAGGAAGGAGATAGAGGCGTGAAAAAGTCCATTCTGACAAAATCCATTTATCTGCTGCTGACGGCATCCTTTTTCGTAGTGTTGTTATTTGCGGTACTGGAGGTCTATACCATACATAATTTTAACAGCCAGATAGAAGAGGTTTATATCAATTCTGTCAATTATTCCAGTAATTACTGGGCTAACCAGTTTTATATCATCAATAAGGAACTGAAGGAGATGGTAAATAAGGATGGAAATACAGCCTATAATATGCTGAAGGACACAGAGGATCCTGGGATCAGAAGAGAAAAGACGGAGGAACTGCAGAGTGCACTGACGAATATGTCTGTCCTGAACGGAAATCAGTTTGTATTTTTTATTTATTTTCCGGATGAAAATATGCTGCGTTTTTCGGTTTCCTATATTGATTATATCCAGGAGGAGGGAATCGGGCAGCTTAAGGAGTATATACAGAAGGAGTATGTTCAAAGGGAAAACAGTGGAAACGCAGCAGAATGGAAAGCGGTAGAGCTGGAGGGAACGGAATATTTTATCCATGTCTATGAACACAGGGGTGGATACAGCGGATGCTTTATCACCTGTGAGAATGTGCTGCGTGATATCACACCGGATACGGAGGGTGGAACTGCCTATATGCAGAACATGGATGGAACGTTATTTTATGGGAATAAAGGTGAACTCAGGCACATTAATTTTACCTATTCGCGTGCTATCCAGATGATCAACAAAAAAATATGTGTGGAGTTTCCCTATGTATTTTTTATTAACAGCAGTGCCTACATATTTGCGATCATTCTGATCGCAATGGCAGCAGCAGTGGCAATGACGATGATCGCACTTATTTATCATAAAAGGACTGTGATCAATCCGATCACAAAACTTGAAAATGCCATGATCGAGTTTTCCAGCGGGAATACAGAAGTGCGGATGGAGCATTATACAGATAACAATGAGATCAGGGTACTGTATGAGACCTTTAACCGGATGGCAGAACAGATCATGCATCTGAAGATCAATATTTATGAATCAGATCTGGAGAAACGAAAGATCTATAATCAGTTTTTGAGAATCCAGATCCAGCCACATTTTTATACCAATATCCTGAATCTGATCTATATGCTGGCAGGTGCACAGGATTATAAGACCATACAGGATCTGGCAAGGTATATGGTAGGATATTTCCGATATCTGCTGTCATTAAAAGGAGACTATGTCATACTGGAGGATGAACTGCAGTGTGTCCGTCACTATGCAAAGGTACAGAGTATCCGGTATGAGGATGGATTTGTCCTTCATATTCATTGTGAGCCTGGTATGGAGAGGGAAAAGATTCCAGCACTGCTGATCCAGACCTTTGTGGAGAACAGCATCCGGCATAATGTCATGGTGGTTCCCAAACTGGAAATAGATCTTGTGATAGCAGAAGAAAATGAGGGAATATCGATCAGGGTCAGTGATAATGGCTGTGGATTCCCAGAGGAGATCTTAACGCAGATAGAAGAAAAGAGCCTGCAGGAAGAGGAAGGAAATCATATCGGGATTTCCAATGTGATGAAGCGTCTGCAGATCCTGTACAGGGGAAAAGCATTTTTGAAAATTGAAAACAGGGAACAGGGAGCCAGGGTTTCTATCTGGATCCCGTATTATGAAGAGAGCAGTTCCGGGGAGCTGGATGAAAGTGTGAGCGAATGAACGTATTGCTGGTAGATGATGAAGTCATTGTGATCAATATTCTGAAAAACAAGGTGAAATGGCAGGAAATCGGGATTGAAAATGTCTATACAGCCTACACGGCAGCAGAGGCAAGAAAGGTGATTCTGGCAAAGGAGGTCGACATTATTGTATGTGATATAGAAATGCCGCAGGAAAATGGACTGCAGCTCCTTTCATGGATTCAGGAAGAAAAACCGGAGATCGAAAGAATCGTATTAACAGGATTCCCTGATTTCAGTTATGCACAGAATGCGATCAGTTCCGGGGTGATCCGTTATCTGTTAAAACCGGTAAGCTTTGAAGAACTGGAAGAAGCGATCCGGTTTGCCATGGGAAAGAAAAAGGAGTATCAGACAAGGAAGATCGAAGCCTCTTATAACAGGAGAGAGAGGGAAAGGCAGTTTTATACGGGACTTCTGATAGAAGATATTCTGCCGTATGACAATTATATAAGAAAGTCTGCTGAGAAGAGGGAACTGGAAATAGAGAAGCTGGAGATTTTCGGAATGATCTATCTGCGTCTGTCAGACATGCCATATGATAAAGCCAGTTACAGCAGTGTGGTCCATGCACTTGGGAACATTGCAGAAGAGCTTTTTCCGGATATGGTAGAGATCCATATTGGCTATCTTATTTTCTGGGTTTTGCGGGCTGAAAAGGACAGGGATCAGATACGGGAAATGTGCAGGCAGTTTATGGAAAAGGTAGCAGATAATTTTAAAGGGGAAATGGATGCGTATTTTACTGTAGATGTTTCCCTGAATACGATCGCAGAAAGAAGCCGTGTTCTCCGGATGGCACCGGAGCAGTACTGGAAGGCGGGAGAGCATATTTATGATATGGATGCGATACTGGCACATCTTGCAGACGAGGAAAGCCTGCCTGCGGGAAGCGGACAGGAAACGGTACAACTGGTAAAGGACTATATCAGGGATAATTATCAGAAACCGGTCACCAGACAGGATATGGAAGAGAGCCTTCATCTGAACAGTGATTATGTTAACAGGATCTTCAAACGGTCAACCGGCTATTCACTTGTCCAGTATCTGCAGTATTACCGTGTCCTTATGGCGAAAAAACTGCTTACGGAGCAGAAGGATACGGTCACAGAGGTAGGACTTCAGGTAGGCTTTGATACGCCGTCCTATTTCGCAAAAGTATTTAAGAAGTGGACGGGCTGTACACCTCTTGAATATTACAATCAGAAAAACAGAGACAGATAAAGTGGTCGGAAACGTCATAGCGCAAGTCGATTTTGTTATTGAGGACAGGAGACCAGATTTTTATACTATAGTTATCAAAGATCTGATACAGCTGTAGGATTTTTCCATATGAAGGAGGAATGAAAATGTTAAAAAAACAACTTGGTATATTACTGGCAGCAGCTATGACAGCAGGTATGCTGGCAGGCTGTGGGTCTGCAGATAACAGCAGCACAGCGGACACAACGACAGCAGCAGAGGAAGAAAATGCGGGAAACACGGAAGCTTCGGAAGGACTGGCAGAGGAAAGCGGAGAAACTGATTTATCCGGACAGGATCCTTATACCGTGAGAATAGTAGCTGATGGATTTGGTTCAGAAGAAGCATGTGCAGAGATCGCAGCAGCAGTTTCTGAGATCACACAGAAGAAATTCAATACAACAGTAGAGATTTCAAGATACGATTTTGCAACATATGTTGACCAGGTGCAGACAGAGCTTGCTTCCGGAGAGAAGATCGATCTGCTCGGCGGTGTATCTGATCTTTCCATCCCAAGTGCAGCAAGTCAGGGACAGGTGCTTGCACTGGATGATCTTCTTGCATCTGACGGACAGGGTATTCTTTCTGATATCAGTAAGGAAGATCTGGCATCTACATCTATTGACGGTAAGGTATATGCCGTTCGTAACAATAAGGAACTGGGGCTTGGTCTTGGCTATGTATTCAATACAGAAATGCTGGAATCACTTGGTGTTGACTATAGCAATGTAAAGACAGAGGCTGATCTGGAGCCTATCCTGAAGGCAGCCAAGGAAAAGTATCCGGACGTATATCCGATTGCTTCTGACAGTGGAAATATGAATGAGTATATGATCCCCATTGACTGGCTTGGAAGAGACTTTGGTGTTCTGATGAATGCTTTTGATGATAATGATACAGAGGTAGTAAATCTCTATACATCTGATGAATATTATGAGCTCTGCAAGCGTCGTCATGAATGGCAGAAGGAAGGACTGATCATGCCGGATGCCAGCATCAATACAGAATCTTCAGCATCTCTGCTTGGATCAGGTAAGGCATTCTGCGCGGCTACAGAGACAAAGCCGGGTATTGAGGCACAGTGGGAAAGAAATACCGGTATTGATGTAACTGTGATCAACATTGTGGACTACTATACTATGACAAGCTGTCTGAACAACTACTGGTATATCCCTTACACCAGTGAGCAGCCGGAGCGTGCTATGCAGGTTCTGAATGAAATGTATACGAACCCTGATGTGGCAAACCTTCTGATCTATGGTATTGAGGGCAAGTATTATGAGTTTACTGATAAGGAAAATGGCGTGATCCAGTATCCTGAAGGTGCAAGCTCTGACAGTCTTGGATGGACAATTACAGCATGGCATTTCCCCAACGAGCTGATCGCTTATAAATGGGTTACAGATGGTAAGGATATCTGGGATGAAACCATCCAGTTCAACAAGGACTGCCATCCTTCACAGGCAAAAGGCTTTGTATGGGACAGCACAGATGTAACAAATGAGATCGTTGCATGTACTACTGTCATGAATAAATACAGAGCAGGATTAAACTCAGGAGACGTGGATCCGGATACAGTATGGGATCAGATGAAAGCAGAATATGAGGAAGCCGGAATCGACAAGATCCTGACAGAAAAGCAGAAGCAGTTAGATGAGTGGTTAGCAGCAAATAAATAATATTTGATCTATGATACGGTATTACGGCACAGTTAATGGTAAAAATGCCGTAATACCGTAAAATTATGCCAAAATATACAGGAAAAGATGCTGACAGCCAGTTTCCTGTGCGTCATCCGGGAGATTAAAATATGAAAAAAGCAAAACATAAAAAAATAAACTGGGCTTTGTACGTGATGTTGATACCGGGACTCTTTTATCTGCTCTTTAACAATTATATCCCTATGACATTTACGGTGATCGCCTTCAAAAAATATAATTTTCAGAAGGGTGTTTGGGGAAGTGAATTTGTAGGGCTTGAAAATTTCAAATCTCTGTTTTCTACAAGGGATTCCTGGATCATCCTTCGAAATACAGTAGGCTATAATCTGGTATTTATTGTGATCAGTCTGGTGATCGGACTTGCACTCGCCATTCTCCTGGATGAACTGAAATCCGGGAAAGCCAAAAGGAGATACCAGATGTCATATCTGCTTCCGTATATGATCTCCATTACGGTAGTCAGCTACATTGTATATGCGCTTCTCAGCACAGATACGGGATTTATCAATAACAGTATCTTAAAGCCTCTTGGACTGGAGCCGATCTCCTGGTATTCCAGGCCAAAATACTGGCCCTTTATACTGACAGCAGTCAATCAGTGGAAGTGGCTTGGATATAACTGTATTATTTATTATTCTTCTGTGATCAGTATTGATGACGGATATTATGAGGCAGCAGCAATCGACGGGGCAACAAGATGGCAGAGGATCTTCCATATCACGATCCCGATTATCCGGTCTACCATTATCACTATGACACTGCTGCAGCTTGGCAGTATTTTCCGTTCTGACTTTGGCCTGTTCTATCAGGTGCCAATGGACAGCAGTGCCCTTATGAATGTCACCAATACCATAGATACGTATGTATACCGTGGTATCAAGAGTGTGGGAACGCTTGGTATGTCATCGGCAGCAGGACTGTATCAGTCGGTAGTAGGCTTTGTGCTGGTTCTTCTGGCAAATTATGTTGTCCGGAAAATAGATAAAGAAAGTGCTATGTTTTAGAGGAGTAAAGATATGGTAAAGAAAGATAAAGCTTTTTTGATAATTGACAATATTGTGCTGATCCTGGTCGCACTGTTCTGTATTCTGCCATTCGTATTACTGTTTTCTTCCTCCTTCAGTAACGAGCAGGCAATTCTTCATGAGGGATATTCACTGCTTCCAAGACACTTTGATCTGACAGCATATAAATATGTGCTGAATGGTTCTAACGGGATTATCAGGGCATATGGATACTCGGCTGCGGTAACGCTGATCGGAACGGTCTTAAGTCTGGTCATTACCACACTTTACGCCTATCCGGTATCCAGAAAGGATCTGAGAGGAAGGAGTGTATTTTCATTCCTGCTGTTTTTTTCCATTCTGTTTAATGGTGGACTGATCCCTACGTATATGATGTGGACAGGAACATTCCATATCAAGAATACATTTGCCGCTTATATCGTGCCAACACTTCTGATGAATGGATTTTATGTGATCATGGCGAGAAACTTTTTTGCGCAGAATATTCCGTCAGCAATTCTGGAATCGGCGAAGATGGACGGGGCAGGTGAGTTTAAGATTCTGTGGAGTATTGTGGTGCCCATGTCAAAACCGATCCTGGCAACACTGACATTGTTTATTTCCCTGAATTACTGGAATGACTGGCAGAACGGTCTGTATTATGTGACCAAGGATAATATGTATACCATACAGGTATTACTGAACAGAATGCTGTTAGATACGCTGTATATGCAGCAGGGACTTGCCAAGAATATGGCAGGTTCGATCGGAGCATCCATGCCAACATCAACTCTGAAAATGGCCATTGCCGTGCTGGGGGCATTGCCGGTTATGATCATTTTCCCTTTTGTCTCAAAGTATCTGACAGGAGGAATTGTAGTTGGTGCAGTGAAGGGCTAAAGACAGAAAAAGAAAAGGAGACCAGTTATGTTAAATCAATTTTTTAAGAATGGAATTAATCTTGGAGGATATTTATCCCAATACGATATTATCATCAACCCATCTTCAGAGGAGGAGATGAAAAAGCATCTGGATACTTTTATTACTGAAGAAAATATCAGACAGATTGCATCCTGGCATTTTGATCATGTCAGGATCCCGCTGGATGGATGCCTGTTCTTTGACAGGGACAGCAGGAGACTGAAGGAAGAACCCATGAAGTATCTGGATCAGTGCCTTTCCTATTGCAGCCGGAACGGGCTGAATGCGATCCTGGATCTGCATTATATCTGGGGACATACATTCGGACAGATGGATCAGCCAACAGCCCTTATGACAGATAAAGAGTTGCGTTCTTATTTTGTAAGTTTCTGGGTGAATATGGCAGAGCATTACCAGGGATATAAGGGAACAACGCTGCTGTTTGAGCTTTTTAATGAAATGTGTGATGCAACCGGTTACAGATGGAACAGCCTTTATAAGGAAGCCGTGGAGGCAATCCGGGAGATCGATCCGGAGAGAATGATCCTTGTAGGTACGAATTACGTGAACAGTGTCGGCTATCTGGATCGTCTTGACCTGATCGATGATGAAAATGTATTTTATAATTTCCATTATTACGAGCCAAATGTGTTCACACACCAGAAGGCACATTTTTCAGAAGAATTCCGAACCTATGCAAAAAGTATAGCTTATCCGGATGATATTTCGGATTACATTCATTTTCTGGAGGAACATGAGCAGTTTGCAGCAGAGCATCCGCTGATGAACGGGAAGACACTTCGGAATGACCATGAGCTGATGCTTTCCCTGATGAAGCCGGCCAAAGATTTTACAGAGTATTCCGGTCATGAGGCTTTTTGCAGTGAATTTGGCGTGATAGACACAGCAGAAGAAAAAGAGGCGGTCAAGTGGCTGAAGGATTTTATGGAACTGTGTGATTCTTATGGAATAGGACACTCCATGTGGAATTATAAATGTCTGGATTTTGAACTTGTGGATGAGAACAATGAAATCGTAAGACCTGAAATCGTGGAATTTCTGACCGGATATAATGAAAGTAGTAGAGCGGAAAAATAACAGAAAGAACAGATGTGGAAAAGTCCCCGGCGTTTGCCGGGGACTTTGTCAGTTCAGGGATCTGGTATAGGTTTAAACGGGATAGACTAATTTTCCCTTTTCTTACCAAAGAAGAACAGGGCAACCGTTCCAGGACCAGTGTGGCTGCCGATCGTAGCACCGATAGGAAAGATCTGTACTTTGCCATTAAGCTTTGGAAACTCAGCTTCAATGAGATCAGCAACAGCTCTGGCATCATCCATGCACTCGGACTGGCTGATAAAGCATTTGCCGGAATAGTCAGTGCCATCATCGGCGTTTTCCCTCATCAGATCAACGATCCGTCTGATCACCTTTTTCTTGGTACGGATCTTTTCTCTTGGGATCAGCTTACCTTCATTGCTTACATTCAGAAGAGGACAGATGTTCATGATCGTTCCGATAAAACCGGCTGTTTTGGAGACACGGCCGCCCCTGATGTAGAAGGTCAGATCGGTGGAGAAGAACCAGTGGTGGACACGGAGCTTGTTTTCTTCAATCCACGCATACAGGTCATCAATGTTCATGCCTTCATCCCGCCTGTCGGCAGCAGCATCCAGCAGAAGTCCATAACCACTGGAAGCGGCCAGGGAATCGATCACATAGATCTTTCTGTCAGGATATTTCTCCTGCATTTCATCTCTGGCGATGCAGGCAGAATTATAGGTTCCGGAGATACCTGAGGAAAGAGTGAGGTGAAGCACATCTTTTCCATGGGAAAGGGATTCTTCAAACAAATCTTCATATTCCCGGACGGAAACCTGAGAGGTTTTGGCATCTTCTCCTGCAACCATGCGGCGGTATAACTCTGCCGGGGAAACAGAAATTCCAAGATCATCAAGATATTCAGTGCCTCCAAGTTCAAAATGGAAGCAGACATACTTAATATCCCGTGTGGTAAAGTATTCTTTGGATAAATCTGCTGTAGAACAGCAGCTCAGTACATAATCAGCCATAATTTAAGTATGCTCCTTTCAGTTACATTAACATATAAAGTGTAACATATTCCCGATTGCAGCGCAAACAGTAGATGAGATCCTGACACAAAAAAAGCACTGAAATTTCTTTCAGTGCTTTAGCAGCTCGTAGCGGAATCGAACCGCTGATTCTGCCGTGAGAGGGCAGCGTCTTAACCGCTTGACCAACGAGCCACATGTACTCA
>CACXDC010000044.1 GCA_902766365.1 uncultured Lachnospiraceae bacterium
CAGATGAAGAGAAGACAGGAGTTTAAGAAGGAAGTAAAGAATTCCTCGAAGATCACGAGACATAAATGTGCGATCTGCGGCAGGACAGAGGAGACCAATCCGGAGCTGGAGTTCCGTTTCTGCTCCAAGTGTGACGGAAATTATGAATACTGTCAGGATCATCTGTTTACGCATGTGCATGTAAAGCATAATTCATAAAGAAGGAAGAAAAGATGGAAGAAAATCAGGAGATTTTATTTGCAAAAACACTGGAAAAGGTTAAGCGTCTTGCCAGAGAGCAGGGCAACAGTATCAGGAAGGAACAGGTAGAAGAGGCTTTCGAGGTGCTGTCCCTTTCGGAAGAGCAGCTTGCCATGGTGTTTGAATATCTGGAGAAATATCATATTACCATAGGAGAAAGTGCCGCAGAAGAGGAAGATATCCTTTCTGAGGAAGAGATCGATTATCTGGAAGAGTACAAAAAAGAGCTTCTTGAGCTGCCGGCATTTACAGACGGAGAAAAGGATGCCTTTACCTTGTCTGCCATGGCGGGAGAAACAGATGCACAGGGCAGGCTGATCCAGGTGTATCTGCCACAGGTCGTGGAGATCGCCAAGCTTTATGCAGGACAGGGCGTTTTCGTGGAGGATCTGATCGGAGAGGGCAATGTGGCACTTTCCATGGGTGTGACTATGCTCGGGTGCCTCGAAAAGAAGGAAGAGGCCGAAGGAATGCTGATGAAAATGGTCATGGATGCCATGGAGGACTTCATCAGTGAGAATATGGAAGAAACACAGAAGGACAATAAAGTCTTAAAGAAGGTGAACCAGGTAGCAGAGAAAGCAAAGGAGCTGTCTGAGGAGCTGCGCAGGAAGGTTACCGTAGAAGAACTGTGTGCAGAGACAGGACTGAGCGAAAAGGCAGTCAGGGATGCCATGCGCCTGTCCGGTTACACCATAGAGGATATCGAAAATCCATCCTGAGGAAGGAATACAATACTTTCGGAAGGATGTTCCTTTTCCAGTGGACAGAAAACGAAGAAAAGACATTTCTGATTTCCATGAAAGAAAAGGATAAGAAAAACGAAGAAGGAGAACAGAATGGACGAGCAGCAGAAAGTAGAAGAACTGCAGGATACGGACTTTAAATATGTGATGCTGGATGCAGGCAATATTTATATCGGAGCCAGACTGACCTATGCGGAGCTGATGGAGCAGGAGATGCTTCCCTTTAAGATGAAAACGATCATCCAGCATTATTTCCTGAAAGAGACGTCACCGGAAACTACGCTGGAAAGTGAATTTTATTATCTGGAAAAGGGCAGCTTCTTATATGAGACCTTTAAGCAGCTCAGGATCAGGGTAAAGGTCAATGTACTGACAGAGAAGAAATCCCTGTTTGGAAAGAAAAAGATGGTTTATACAGAGAAAATCCTGCCTCTGAAAGAGATCACAGAGATCAATCTTGCAAGGAAGAAGGCTTCGGGTATGATCGTCAGGGAAGTTATCGTATCAAAGCTTGGTCTTATGACCTTCAGTGTATAAAAGAAAGGATAGCATTTATGTCACAGAATCTTGAAAAATTAACAGCCTATGAAATCCTGGAGAAGAGACAGATCAAAGATCTGAATTCTGAAGGATATCTGCTGAAACACAAAAAGACAGGAGCACATATTACCCTGTTATTGAATGATGATGAGAACAAGGTGTTCTACATCGGCTTCCGGACACCGCCAAAGGATAGCACGGGAGTTGCCCATATCCTGGAGCATTCCGTACTCTGCGGTTCTAAGAACTTTCCGGTGAAGGATCCCTTTATCGAACTTGCCAAGGGTTCCTTAAATACCTTCCTGAATGCCATGACCTATCCGGACAAGACAGTTTATCCGGTAGCAAGCTGTAATGATGCAGACTTTAAGAATCTGGTCCATGTCTATCTCGATGCAGTATTTTATCCGAATATCTACAAAGAAGAGAAGATCTTCCGTCAGGAAGGCTGGCACTATGAACTGGAGAATAAGGAAGATGACCTGAAGATCAACGGTGTTGTTTATAATGAAATGAAGGGTGCTTTTTCTTCTCCGGATGATGTGGTAGAGCGGGAGATCATGAATTCCCTGTATCCGGACATCACTTACGGACTGGAATCTGGTGGAGATCCTGAGGATATCCCGGAGCTTACCTATGAAGAATTTCTTTCCTTCCATCAGCGGTATTATCATCCTTCAAACAGCTATATTTATCTCTATGGCAATCTGGATGCGGAAGAATATCTGACATTCCTGGAAGAGAATTACCTGAAGGATTTTGACAGCCTTACGATCGATTCGGAGATCCGGAAGCAGGAGCCCTTTGCAGAGAAGAGAGAGATCATAAAGGAATACTCCATCATGGAGGATGAACCGGAGAAGGAAAATACCTATCTGACCTATAATGTTTCCATGGGCAGCAGCCTTGACAGAAAGCTCTATGCGGCAATGGATATCCTTGACTATGTGCTCTGTTCTGCACCGGGAACACCGGTAAAGCAGGCACTGATCGATGCAGGGATCGGCAAGGATGTTTACAGCACCATGGAAAACGGGATCGCACAGCCCTATTTCAGTATCGTAGCCAAGAATGCAGATGAAGACCAGAAGGAAGCCTTTGTTTCCGTGATCGAAGAAACCCTGCAAAAGCTGGTAAAGGAAGGGATTGACAGAAAGGCACTGCAGGCGGCAGTCAACTACTTTACCTTCAAATACAGAGAAGGAGATTTCGGCTCCTATCCAAGAGGACTGATGCTTGGTCTGCAGGCAATGGACAGCTGGCTGTATGATAAGAAAAAGCCTTTTATGCATATTGAGGCCAATCAGACCTACGAGGAACTGAAAGAGGCCATTACAGAAGGATATTATGAGGAGCTGATCGACAGATATCTGCTGAAGAATCCGCATAAGACGATCCTTACCGTAAAGCCGGTACAGGGTCTGACCACAAGGAAGGATGAAGCGCTTCATGACAGGCTTCAGGCATATAAGAATACCCTTTCCGAAGAAGAGGTTCTTGCCATCGCAGAGAACACAAAAGCACTCCGTGAGTATCAGGAATCGGAAGATACGAAGGAGGCACTGGAGACGATCCCGCTTCTGAAACGGGAGGATATGAGGAAAGAGGCAACACCTTATATCAATGAGGAGAGAAAGGCAGCAGGAACTATCCTGCTTGTGCATGATATCTTCACCAACGGGATCGCTTATATCAAGCTTCTGTTTGATCTGAAACAGGTGCCGGCAGAGCTGTTCCCTTACGCTGGTATCCTGAAAAGTGTCCTGATGGGTGTGAATACCGAACATTACAGCTACGGGGAATTATTTAATGAGGTCAACTGCAAAACCGGCGGGATCGATGTACAGGTAGGAACCTATGGCAATGCAGAGGATCTTTCAAAGTTCCTGGCTACACTGGAGATCAAGACCAAAGTATTTTATGAAAACAGGGATGAGGCACTTGACCTGATCAGGGAGATCCTGCTGACATCCGATTTTACAGATGATAAGAGACTGAAGGAGATCATTGCCGAGTGCAGAAGCCGGATGCAGGCTTCCATGACAGGATCAGGACATACGGTAGCAGCACTCCGGGCACTTTCCTATTTCTCCCCTACAGCAGACTGTGCACAGCAGCTTTCAGGTATGGTACAGTGCAGACTTTTAGAGGATCTGGACAGTAACTTTGAAGAGAAAAAGGAAACCCTGAAAAAGAACCTGAACGCACTGATCCATTATATTTTCCGTCCGGAAAATCTTCTGATCGACTATACCGGTACAGAAGAGGGACTGACAGGGATCGAAGAGAAAATCGCAGATTTCAGAAGTGCACTTTTCACAGATGAGGTAACAGGTACACCTTATGTACCGGAGCTTTCGAAGAAAAATGAAGCCTTTATGACAGCGGGCCAGGTACAGTATGTATGCCGTGCCGGCAACTTCCTGAAAAAAGGACTTCCCTATACAGGCGCACTGAAGGTCTTAAAGGTCATGATGGGATATGAATATCTGTGGACACAGGTCAGAGTAAAGGGCGGTGCTTACGGATGTATGTGTACCTTTTCAAGAAGCGGAGATTCCTACTTTGTTTCCTACAGGGATCCCAACCTGAAAAAGACCATTGAAACCTATCAGGAAGCGGCTGATTACGTAAAGAATTATGAAGCGGATGAAAGAACGGTAACCCAGTTTATCATAGGGGCGATCAGTGAACTGGATACACCCATGACACCAAAGAGCAGAGGTAATTATTCGCTTGCAGGATATTTGACAGGACTTACCATGGATAAGATCCAGCAGGAGAGAGATGAGCTTCTGGCAACTACGGCAGAAACGCTGAAAGGACTTTCCAGCTATATTGAGGCATTTATGGAGGATGACTGTCTCTGTGTAGTAGGAAATGGAGAAAAGATAAAGGAAGAGAAGAAACTGTTCCTTTCTGTAGACCAGCTGTTCCATTAAAAGGGAGCAGCGCTCCGGAAGGAAGCAGATGCAAAGGAGGGGAAAGGATGAAAAAGGAAAAGACAGAAGCAGGAAACAGAACGGGAAGATGGAAAACCGGAAGATATGCAGGCTTTCTGGCAGCAGGACTGGCTGCAGTGATGCTGACATTTACGGGCTGTGGCAGTGCAGCTTCGGATATGATCATGATGAACACTTCCAAATCAGCAGAGAGCGCCTATGAAAGTACTGCTTATGACACCGGGGATGTATATGTCAACGACTATGAGTATGATACTACAGAATCGGTGGCAGAAGACAGTGCATCGGAAGAGGTTACTGTACAGGATACCAGCCGGAAGCTGATCCGTAATGTTTCCATGGATGTGGAGACAGAAGAGTTTGAGACGCTTTATGCAAAGGTGAATGAAAAAACGAAAGCATATGGTGGTTATGTGGAATCCAGTCAGATTTATAATAACAGCATTTATTATGGAGATACCCTGCGTAATGCCAGCCTGACCATCCGGATCCCCCAGGATAAACTGGATGATTTTCTCTCTAATGTAGCAGAAATTTCCAATGTCACAAGCAGAAGCGAGAATGTGACGGATGTGACACTGCAGTATGTGGACATGGAAAGCCATAAGAAAGCACTGGAGGTAGAGCAGGAAAGACTGCTTGCCCTGCTGGAGCAGGCAGAAAGTGTGGAAGATATCATTTCCATCGAAAGCAGACTATCTGATGTGAGGTATCAGATCGAAAGCATGGAATCCCAGCTCCGTACGATGGACAATCAGGTAAACTACAGTACCGTGAATCTTTATATAGACGAAGTGAAAAAGCTGACGCCGGTAGAAGAACAGGATACCTGGGAGAAGATCAGCAGCGGTTTCATGAACAGTCTGGAAGATGTGGGAGAGGGACTTTCCGAATTTGGCGTTAACGTGCTGATCGATCTGCCTTATATCGTTGTATTCCTGATCGTACTTCTGATCCTTATCCTTGTGATCAAAGGGATCGTGAGAGGACATAAGAGAAGAAAGATAAAAAGGGCACAGAGAGCGGAAGCAAAGGCAGCAAAGAAAGCGGAAAAGGCTGCAAAAAAGGCGGCAAAGAAAGCAGGCGTACAGGCAGCAGGCGTGACGGGACAAAGTGTACCAGGAAGTCAGGAAGCTGCAGTACAGAATACAGAGAGTACAGAAAAGGACGAAAAACATGAATGACCAGTATAAATCCGGGTTCGCCGCACTGATCGGCAGACCCAACGTAGGAAAATCCACCCTGATGAACAATCTCATCGGACAGAAGATCGCAATCACATCAAGGAAGCCGCAGACTACCAGAAACCGGATCCGTACGGTCTATACTTCGGATGAGGGACAGATCGTATTTACTGATACACCGGGTATCCACAAGTCCAAGAACAAGCTTGGGGAGTATATGGTGGGAACGGCAGAGAGTGCTATCCGGGAAGTGGATGTGATCCTTTTCCTGGTTGAGCCGACCGATTATATTGGAGCCGGCGAGAAGCATATCATCGAACAGCTCTCAAAGCAGAATACACCGGTCATCCTTGTGATCAACAAGATCGATACCGTGAAGAAGGAAGAGCTGCTGCATTTTATCGATGTATACCGGAAGGAAATGGATTTTGCAGAGATCGTTCCGGTATCAGCCCTGAAAAAGGAAAATACAGAGGAGCTGATCTCCTGTATCATGAAATATCTGCCCTATGGACCTGCCTTCTATGATGAAGATACTGTGACTGACCAGCCACAGCGTCAGATCGTGGCGGAGCTGATCCGGGAGAAGGCACTGCGCTGTCTGGATGAAGAGATCCCCCACGGCATTGCCGTTACCATTGAGAAGATGAAGTGGAGAAAGGATATCGTGGATATTGATGCCACCATTATCTGTGAAAGAGAATCCCATAAGGGGATCATCATCGGAAAGCAGGGCAGTATGCTTAAGAGAATCGGAACAGAAGCCAGAAAGGATATCGAGAAGATGCTGGATTCCAGAGTGAATCTGCAGCTCTGGGTCAAAGTCAAGAAGGACTGGAGAGACAGTGATTTCCTGCTGAAAAATTTCGGTTATAATCAGAAGGATTACGAATAGAAAAACGAAAAAAGCAAACCCTAATAGGAAACAGGATCAGGGGGCGCAAGATGAAGGAAACAGATTACTGGGAACAGTTTTTAAAGACGGGAAAGATAGAAGATTACCTTTCCTATTCAGCCAGAAAGCAGGAAGAAGACAGACAGGGAGAGGGAGAAGAGAAAGGTGCAGGATTTGTGCAGCGTTACCGGCCTGATACTGAAGGCGGAACCTTTCGGGGAATATGACAGAAGAGTTGTGATGCTGACAAGGGAAAGGGGAAAAATAGCAGCCTTTGCCAAAGGGGCAAGAAAACAGGGCAGCAGGCTGCTTGCTTCCACCAATCCCTTTTGCTTTGGAGAATTCAGGCTGTATGAGGGAAGAACCTCCTACAGCATATCCGAAGCAGTGATCCAGAATTATTTCGCCCCTTTAAGGGAAGATTTTGAAAGTGCCTGCTATGGCATGTATTTTCTGGAAGTGATGGATTACTACACCAGAGAGAACAATGATGAAAAGGAAATGTTAAAGCTCCTCTATCAGTCCCTCCGGGCGCTGTGCCATAAAAAGCTGGATAACCGGCTGGTGCGGTACATATTTGAGATCAAGGCACTTGCATTAAATGGGGAGTATCCGGGACTTCCGAAGGACAAAAGCTATGAAGAATCCACGGTCTATGCGGCTGCCTTTATCGTGGCGACACCGGTAGAAAAGCTGTATACTTTCACCGTGACAGAAAAGGTTCTGAAGGAGCTTCAGGAAATTGCTGACGGGTTCCGAAAACGGTTTATAGACAGAAATTTTAAAAGTCTCGAAATATTGATTGAAAAACCATAATAAGTCATATATAATAGTTGGGTATAAATTGCAGGTGTGAGAGGAAAGAGTGCAGCATCTATGTGGAGAAGCAGAGTGGTTTCACCAAAGAAAAAGACAAATGCCCTTCTTATATTGCTGCTGGTGGTGGCTATGACCAGCGGCTGCGGCAGTGAAGCAGAGGAAAGCAGAGCAGAACTGCAGAAGGACGGCAGTGTGAAGAGCGTCATAAGTGCAAGCTTTGACAAGCCGGATTATGATATTGACGAATTGCAGCAGATGGTTCTGGAAGAATCAGCCACCTATAACAGGAGCGTGGGAGACAACGCAATTTCCGTAGAGAAGGTTTCTGAGAAGAACGGAACCGCCAGTGTGAAAATGACCTATAAGAGTGCAGCGGATTATGCGGCCTTTAACGACGGCATTTTTTTTGTGGGTTCACCAAAGGAAGCAGAAGAAGAGGGCTACAATCTGAACAAGGTCTTAAGCGGCACGAAAAATCCACTGGAAACAGTGGGAGGAGCTGACATTCTTGCCATGGACAGCGATGTGAAGATCCTGATCACAGATATGAAGGATCCGGTAGTTCTTGACGGCAAGGCGCTCTACACAAGTGACAATGTGCAGACGGATAAGAAATATAAGACAGTTACCCTGAAGGAAGAGTCCGGGGAGCCTGCCTATATCATCTATAAATAAAAACATAAAACAAATGAAAGGTATGTGTGTTATGGAAAAGACAATGGACAAAATTGTTGCTCTGGCGAAATCAAGGGGATTTGTACATCCCGGCAGTGAGATCTACGGAGGACTGGCTAATACCTGGGATTTTGGAATTCTCGGTGTGGAACTGAAAAATAATATCAAGCAGGCATGGTGGCAGAAGTTCGTAAAGGAAAGCCCCACTAACGTAGGTGTGGACTGTGCCATCCTTATGAATCCCCAGACATGGGTTGCATCAGGACATCTGGGAAGCTTTTCCGATCCTCTGATGGACTGTAAGGAATGTCATGAGAGATTCCGTGCAGACAAGATCATTGAAGATTATGTACAGGAAAAGGGAATCAAACTGGATTCGGCAGTAGATGGCTGGACACAGGAGCAGATGAAGAATTTCATCGAAGAGAACCAGATCCCCTGTCCGAGCTGTGGCAAACACAATTTCACCGATATCAGACAGTTCAATCTGATGTTCAAGACCTTCCAGGGTGTTACCGAGGATGCGAAGAATACTGTATATCTCCG
>CACXDC010000045.1 GCA_902766365.1 uncultured Lachnospiraceae bacterium
AAACAGATTCCTCTTTTTGGCCTTTTCCACACCATAAGCAGATAAGGAACCAAGGATCACCGAGCAGATCGTTGTTACGATCGCTAACTTGATGCTGACCCAGGTTGCTTCTACCCAGCCGCCATCATGGAAGTATTCCTGATACCACTTCAGGCTGAACCCCTTTGGCGGGAACGTCAGATTGGATACGCTGGTTACCGACGAACCTATGATCACAATGATCGGAAACAGGATATAACACATGATCAGGATCACTGCTATACGGAGCAGTAATGGTGCTTTCTTTTCTTTTTTCATTATCTACCACCTCCACCGATACGTTTGGATTCCATCAGTTTATTGTTCAGGAACATGGCGAGCGTGGACATTACCATCAGCAGGAATGCCATAACCGCTGCCTTCGACCAGTTCAGTGTCGTGCTTGCCTGATTGACGATCAGACTGGAAAGAGTATTGATCTTGCCACCACCGATAACGATCGGTACTACATAAGCACTCAGCACTCCGGTAAATACCAGCAGTGTACCTGCCGAAATACCTGGAAGACTTAAGGGAAGCGTTACGGTAAAGAAGGTTTTGGCCGGGCCTGCTCCCAGTGTTCTTGCTGCATTTTCCACATTCTCATCTATGGATGCAATTCCGTTCATGATCGAGGTTGTCATATAGGGAAGCTGCCCTGCCAGAAGAACAATGTAAACGCCGCCTCTGGTATAAAGGAACTGCACCGGTGCCTCGATCAGATGCATTTTCAGAAGTGCACTGTTGATGATACCTGTCTGTCCCAGCATGATATACCAGCCAAAACAGGTAACTACCGCGCTTGCCAGCATGGGGACCATGATCAGACTGGAAACCAGATTGGCTTTGAAGCCTTTATACCTCACGATATAAAAGGCAAGCGGATAACTGATCAGGATTGCCAGGAGACTGACGATCACAGCCATCACAAAGGATCCTAAAAATGTCTGCAGATAATATGGTGTTGTAAAAAAGTCGATGTAATTTTCCAGTGTAAAGGTATGTTCGATCCTTCCATATCCCTTATTTTTGAAAAAGCTGTAGCTGATCAGGATTGCAAGGGGTATGATAAAAAATACGATCATATACAATGCTCCCGGTATCAGGGAAAGCTTATAAGAGATATTTTCCATATTCAGCTTCTTTTTCTTCATAGTCCATCCTCTCTTTCCTTACAGGCATTTCGCAAGCAGGGGTTTGATAAATGCTTCTTCTGCCAGCTCTTTTGCCCCGTTATTTCCATAATCCTTCCACATGGGCTCCTGCCCGGTATCCAGATTTAAAGGATAATTCTCTTCCAGAAATTCCCTGTCTATGCTGCCTTTCTGTTTCTGAAACGCTTCTGTCACTGTTCCGGCAAGCTTTTGCAGCCCTTCTTCTATAGCCTTTTTCCCTTGCTCCTGCTTCTGCTCTACAGCCGCCTGCAGCAGGAAGTAGTACAGCCGAAGCCACAGGGACCGGTAGCCTTCTTTGGCACCCGGCACCGGAAGGGAAACTTCTTCCGGCGGTACATAATCCGGATCAAATTCTTCAAAACAGACAGGCTGCAGTTCCTCCGGGAGATCTGCCTTCCGCAGTACCACATTGAAGGCACAGTATTCATCCCCCTCCTGGGTCAGTGTTTTGGCTATGTTTACTTTGGTATATCCATAGGCGTATGTACTGTAGCAGGCACAGTGGAACTCCTCACAGTAGATCCGTCCGATATCCATAC
Organism: uncultured Lachnospiraceae bacterium; assembly: GCA_902766365.1. Lineage (GTDB taxonomy): Bacteria > Bacillota > Clostridia > Lachnospirales > Lachnospiraceae > Suilimivivens. Next base: position 1,733 of record CACXDC010000045.1, read on the forward strand.
ATCCGTAGGCACCCCAGATATCTGCCATGGGACAGGTCAGTGTGTGGCTGACTCTCTCTTCTTCGTTCAGCCTCTGGGCTTCCCGGAAGGTTCTGGTATCTCCCGGAAGATCTCCTCCACTGGTAAAGAGGTTATACATATTGATCTTCATACCGGCATCCAGATGCTTCTGTCTGTGGATCCTTCCTCTGTTCTGTCCATAATATCTGGTTCCCTGTCTCAGGATCGCCTCTCCGTCTGTTCCGAATTCTTCCATCAGCGTACGTCCCAGAATGGCGTACATGATACAGTAATGATCTTCCAGATTATTTAATCTGCTCTCTTCCAGTTCTGTCATAACTCCTTCACCTGCCTTCTAAATCTGCAGTTCCTTCATCAACCGGTCACAGAACTCCGTCTGCAGCAGTTCTCTTGCCGATCCTTCCTGATAGACCATCCAGTTCGGATCCTGACTGGTATCCATCTTTGCCGGATAATTATTTTCCAGGTAACAAAGATCCGGTGTCTGTTCTTCTTCCCTGATATAATCCCTGACAACTCCTGCCAGTTCGTGCAGTCCATGGATCAGTGTTTCCTTTCCCTGTTCTCCCAGATATTCCTGAAGTGTGACTGCCATGTAGTAATACAGTCTCAGGTACAGGAACCGGTAGCCTTCCTGGGCGCTGATCCTCTGAAACTGCGACAGGTCTGCCTCTTCCGGTTTTTCATCATATTCCTCAAAGCACCTGGCTTTTTCTTCCTCTGACAGGTCTGCCGGATTTAACAGTACATGAAAGCTGCAGTACTCTGTTCCCCGTTCTGTCAGTGTTGTTGCCAGATTAACCTTGGCCTTTCCAAATGCGTAGGTATTGTAATAGGCGAAATGAAATTCTTCACAATAGATACGGCCTATATCAAAGCAGTCATACCGATCCCAGATCTCCGCCATGGGACAGGTCAGAACCTGGCTGGTATGCACCTCCGGTACCGACTGGAACCGGATGGAATGTGTCCTCTTATTTCCGGGAAGTCCTGCACCGCAGTTGAAAGCACTGTACATGTTGATCTTGCATCCGGCTTCCAGATGTTTCTGCCTGTCTCTCAGTCCCCTGTCAGCTCCATAGCGTCTTACCGCTTCTCTCAGTGCCTGTTCCCCGTCAGTTCCAAGTTCCCCAAGGATCCGTCTTCCCAGGATTCCAAACATGAGTGTGTACTGATCCTGTAAATGATCCGCTTCAATATCTTCTTTTGTATAATCCGGAGGAATCTGCCTCATTCTCTTACCACCTTTAAAACCGTTTCAAAAAATTTTCCCTGAACAGCGTTTCTTCTTCCTTATTTAAATAAGAAGAAAAAACATTTTTTTCTTCATCCAGCTGCACCGGATAATTATCTTCTATGAATGCCGCATCACATGGCATTCTTCTTGCACTGGCCCACTTCTCAAGGTCTTTCCTCTGCGTCTCTGCCAGCGTTCTCAGTCCCAGTGCAATGGCACAGATCCCTTCCTTTCCACCAAGCGCTTCTGCCTCTTCATAAAGGCTTGCATACAGTCTCAAGTACAGTTTCTGCAGCCACTTTGTATTATGAAGAAGCTTCCGGTCTGGAAGATCTGCTTCCTCCCCGGTGGTTTCCTGATCAAATACCTGCTCTCTTTTATCTGCCTCCAGATTGGCTGGCCTGTAATAAATGGAGAACCGGCAGTGATTGTCGAATGGCCCCATCAGTACCTTGGAAAGATTGGCCTGTGCCTTCCCATCTGTATATCCTTTGAAAAAGGCATGACAGAATTCCTCACAGAACATAAGACCAATTCCGGTTCCTTCCCTTTCCTTCATATAATCCGCAATGGGACAGGTATGTACTTCCGCCCACAGCTCCTGCTGTCTTGTGCGGATCGGCATGATCCGGAATCTGGGATCCAGAAACAGATCTTTCTGTTCTGCCAGTTCCTTCAGGCTTTGCCGTTTTCCTTCCTGTTTCAGCTTTTCTCTTGTTTCCTCACCAAGACTGACTCCGAATTTCTGTACTGCTTTCCGGATGACTGTCTCTCCCTTTCTTCCCATGACCTTCATGATCTGGCTGCCCAGTGTCAGGAAAAGGCTGCTCAGGCAATCCTGCTGATTCTGAAAAGGTATTTCTGAATAACTATACATGTTCAGCCTCCTTTAATCTGTCGTAGATTCCGGTAACAACTCCCATTCCTACCCGGTATAATGCTTCCTGTGTATTTCCACCAATATGGGGCGTAGCCAGGAAGTTGGGAAGAGTAATCAGAAGATTTCCCGGCTCGAGAGGTTCTTTTTCAAAAACATCCGCTGCTGCCCCTGCGATTTTTTCTTCTTTCAGTGCCTGGTACAGAGCCGCCTCATCGACAAGCTTTCCTCTTGCCGTATTGATCAGCACTGCTGTAGGTTTCATCCATTCCAGGGTTTCTTTGCAAATCATGTGTTCTGTTTCTGTATTACAGGGAAGAGCAAGAAAAACAAAATCTGCCTTTCTCATCACTTCCTCCATACTTTCTGCACAAAGTACGCCATGTTCCGCTGCCTTTTCCTCTGTCAGGCTTCTGGAATATGCCATCACTGTCATATGAAAGCTCTCTTTCAGAATTTTGGCTGTCCGTGTTCCTATCTGGCCAAAACCTATGATTCCGGCTACCTTGCCACCAATTTCATGTCCACGGAATCTGTGAAGCGCATCCTTCATGCTGTTTCCTTCCCTGATTTCGAGATAAGATCTGGAGATCATATGTGCCATATCCAGTGCCAGTGCGACATTCAGTTCCGCCACGGAATCTGCGTTGAGTCCTGGAACGGCAAATACCGTAATATTTCTTTTCTTCGCTTCCTCCAGGTCGATCCCGTTGACTCCGGCTCCATGGAAGCCGATCACCTTCAGATTTCTGGCTCTGTCAATGGTTTCCTTATCCAGTTTTATTTTTCTGACCACGATCCCGTCCACTTCATCAATACGGTTCCAGTCATCTATGATCTCTCCCTGCTCTTCCAGATATTTCACTGCAGCCGGATGGATCTCATCA
>CACXDC010000046.1 GCA_902766365.1 uncultured Lachnospiraceae bacterium
TGCAGGGTATCGGTGGTATCACAGTTATGTATATCATCTGGAATATTGTTTACTTTGTCAGTACCCGTCCTTCCTTCCTGTATCGGGAAACCCCTTACATGATGGGTAACAGCGGATTCATGTGTATCTGCTTCTCCCTGATTCCGATGTTCGGAATTAACAGTATTCTTTCTACTCACTTCAGTGTAAAGACACGCCGTATCATTGTAGGTGCCATCGTATGTGCCCTGTTCATCGTATGGATCACCTTCGCCGGCCAGTCCCTGGCTCTGCCAAGTACCCAGAGTGCGGTTGGTTCCTTAAACGGCTAATATATTTTCAGTATCTTATCATGAAGGTGTGCTTTCTGCTTACCGGAAGCACACCTTTCTCCCATATTTACCTTGAAAAAAATATACTCTCATGTTATATTGAACATAGAAAAAGGGAAAGCCAGAGATGCGGCTTACCCCGAACGTTATAGCATCAACCTTTTATAAAAGGTCGGCCGTCATTATTCGCAGTAATGGCGGCTATTTTCGTTTTCCCTTGAAAATCATGTAACACAATCCCACAAGGGTGCAAATGAATATTCCAATCTGAATTAAATCAGAGTATGTAACATACATCGGCAACGCCCTCCTTTCTTTCGTCTGGAGGGTTAGCCCCTCCGAAAAAGAGGGTAAGCCGCCTGGCTCTCTGGTTTCCCATATGTCTATATTATCATCTAACAGCATATCTTTCAATCAAATTCTGATTATATTGCCTTTTCTTGGAAGATTTTCGGGAAGTAATTGGAAGCGGCTCTCCTGGATTTCATAAAACTCCTGAACCTCTTATAAATATGCGTTGAATATTATATAGATAAACACTAAAATAACATAGAGGAGAACTGCAAGGGAAGGTAAAGATAGCATGATAAAAACAATACTCGTAGCACTTTGTTTATGTATCATCGAAATCTTTGTGATCGTGCCAGCAAGTCCGATGGTAAAACCGGATGTTGTATTACGATTTCTGCCTGATTTTGGAAGCTTACCTTAAGATTTATATTGTATCCTTTCCTGTGTATGATGACAGCAGGAATGTTTGTACTGTTTGGATAGAAACAGCTAAACCTGATAAGGGAGCCGCCTTATGAAAATTAAAACGAAAGAACTGAGTTATGAAGAAGTACTGGCATTGCCACGGGAAAAGCACAGGAATCCGATGCGGCAGACAGGTGCTGTCCGCCTGCTTTTAAAGGCTGTTTCTTTTTTTGACCTGAGGGCTGTTGGATTTACCTTCGAAAAAACTGGGATGGAAAAGCTTGGCGCAAAAGAACCCTGTCTGATATTAATGAATCATTCCAGCTTCATCGATTTAAAAATTGTCGCAACTCTGCTTTCCGACAGAGAATATCATATCGTCTGTACACAGGACGGTTTTGTAGGAAAGAGACTGCTCATGCGTCTTTTAGGCTGCATTCCGGCCAAAAAGTTTATCAATGACATTACCCTTATCAAGGATATGCGCTATACGCTCCAGAAACTGCACGCATCTGTTCTGATGTACCCCGAAGCAAGTTACAGCTTTGACGGGACAGAAACACCCCTTCCCGACAGCCTTAGCAAATGCATCAAGCTGTTAAAGGTTCCGGTGATCATGCTCAGGACATACGGGGCTTTTTTACGGGATCCTCTGTATAACGGATTGCAGCTGCGGAATACGAAAGTATCCGCCAAAATGGAATATCTGCTTTCTCCGGAGGAAATAGCAGAAAAATCTGCAGGAGAAATCAATGAGATACTGCGGAATGTCTTTTCCTTTGACTATTTTAAAGAACAGCAGGAACAGGGTATTCTCATAAAAGAACCTTTCCGGGCCGATGGATTACAGAGAGCACTGTACCGCTGTCCCCATTGCCAGACTGAAGGAATGACAGAGGGAAAAGGAACCAGGCTGATCTGTCACGCATGCGGGATCAGCTATGAATTATCAGAGACAGGATATCTGAAGGCTGACCGGGGAGAGACACGTTTTTCCCATATTCCGGACTGGTACCGCTGGGAAAGAGAGTGCGTAAGAAAGGAACTCGCAGATGGCAGCTACCGACTCGATCTTGCAGTAGATATCTATATGCTGACAGATACCAGATGCGTATATAAGGTTGGTGAGGGACGGCTTCTGCATACAACGGATGGCTTTGAACTGACCGGCTGTGACGGAAAGCTGGAATATAAACAGTTACCACAGACTTCTTACAGTCTTTATTCCGATTTTTACTGGTATGAAATCGGAGATATGATCAGCATCGGGGATGCGCAGGTACAATATTACTGCTTCCCGAAGCATGGGGAAAATGTCGTAGCCAAAACAAGACTTGCAACAGAAGAACTGTACAGGATGAAACACCATGGGATTGGATGAATCGCTGTCTGTCACAGATTAAAAATAATCACACATACATAAATCAAAGAAAGGCTCAGGATTATGAAACAGTACATTGTAGATGCATTTACAGATGAGGTTTTTCATGGCAATCAGGCTGCCATCTGTATTCTGGATCAGTGGCTTCCGGAAGATTTAATGATGAATATAACCAGAGAAAATAATTTCTCAGAAACCGCCTTTGCTGTCAGAGAAGGCAATAAATATCATCTGCGCTGGTTCACACCAGGCGGGGAAATTGACCTTTGCGGGCATGCTACCCTTGCCTGCGCTTACGTTTTATTCCGGTTTTATATTCCTGATGCAGATAAAATTGTCTTTTCAACCCTCAGCGGTGATCTGATCGTGAGCAGGAATGGCGATTTACTGGAAATGGAGTTCCCTGCCTACAGGCTGAAAAAGGTTCCTGTTACACAGGCCATGATCGATGCGATCGGGGCTGTTCCAACAGAAGCCTATATGGGAAGAGATCTTCTTTGCGTATTTGATCATGCTGATACTATAAGGAATCTTACCCCCGATATGGACAAACTGCTGAAACTGGATGGCCTGCTTTTACAGGTTACTGCACCGGGAGAAACTACCGATTCCATCTCCCGGAGCTTTGCTCCAAAACTGAATGTAACAGAAGATCCCGTATGTGGCTCCGGTCACTGCCATATTGTCCCTTACTGGGCTGAAAGGCTTGGCAAGGAAAATATCGTGGCCTATCAGGCTTCCAGACGTGGTGGCATCCTCTACTGCAGAATGTCCGGAGATAAAGTATTCCTGGCAGGAAAGGCTGCCCTGTTTTCTGAATGTGAATTATATGTTTAGATATCAAAAACGGATTGCCATATATCACAGTATGTGCTAAATTTAATTCAGAAAGATTTTATTCAAATGAATTTTAATAAAATCAATTTCAATAAAGGAGGCTCTTATATGTTTATTGGAAGAGAAAGAGAACTGACATCTTTAAAAGAGTTTTATGACAGAGATGGAATTGGAATGACCGTCATATATGGCCGCAGACGAATAGGAAAGTCTACGCTTATTGCGGAATTTGTCAGAGATAAAAAAAACATATTTTATACAGCAACCAAAGTTGGAAAAGCAAGAAACCTGGCGCTGTTTTCCCGGCAGGTAACAGACCTGTTCATGCCAGGAGTGGAAAATATAAGCTTTCATACAACAGAAGCTGTCTTTGATTTTATTGATAAAAACATTGGCAACGACAAAGTCGTACTTGTGATAGACGAGCTGCCATACTGGGCAGAAAGAGATGAAGCTCTCTTATCAATAATGCAGAAATATATCGATACTGTCTGGAATGATAAAAATCTGAAGATCATTTTATGCGGTTCAGCACTAAGCTTTATGGAAAAAAAGGTTCTCAGTGAAAAGAGTCCTCTTTTTGGAAGAAGAGATTCCCAGATCAGGCTGGAGGCATTTGATTATCTGGATGCAGCCAAATTTGTTCCGGACTATTCATGTGAAGATAAAGCTGTCTGCTATGGCATTACCGGTGGTGTTGCCAGGTATCTGTCAATGATCGACCCGTCAAAAAGTATTGATGAAAATATTGTAAGACTGTTTTTCCGGACAGACGGTTATCTGTATGATGAAACCAGGAATTTGCTGACACAGGAATTTACTGATATAGCAATCGTAAACAATATCATAGAGCAGATCGCATCCGGAGAAAATACGCTTAACACGATTGCAGGCAAAATCGGAGAGAAGGAACCAACTGTATTATACTCTTTAGATAAACTGATCAATGTTGGGCTTGTTGAAAAGAAAAAATGTATCACAGATGAAAAGAATAAGAAGAAGACACAATATGTTTTGAAGGACTATATGTTCAAATTCTGGTATGAGTTTATCCCCAAAGCTACCAGTGTTATTGAAATGGGCCAGGGCGAGCTTTACTATCAGAAGGCTGTTAAACCGGTTTTACATTCTTTTATGGGCGCTGTATTTGAAGACATGTGCAAATATTATACTTTAAAGCAGGGAATAACAGGAGAATATGGCTGCTTCCTTACTTCAGTCGGTTCCTGGTGGGGCACAGAAAATATCACAGACGAAAATGGTAATATAAGGGCACAATCCGCAGATATTGATGTTGTTGCCATATCAGAGATAGATAAAAAGGCTGTTATTGGAGAGTGCAAATTTAAGAATGAAAAGATAGATAAAGGAATTTATGAAACTCTGATCCGGAGAGGAAAGCTGATAGCAGCAAAATACAAAGTTTCAAAATATATTTTCTTTTCCTTATCCGGATACACCGACTGGTTTAAGGATTTAAAAGATGAAGATGTTTTACTACTTACATTAGACTCGCTTTACGAATGATCATTCATAAAGAATCCACCGGATCCTTTTTCATATGCACGGCAATTATAAAACGGCGAAAGACTCATCCTCTTTCGCCGTTCTCATTTCTCTGAGATCTATAAAAGTTCCCGGATATCATCAACCATTGCTTCATTTGTCATTCCAAGCTCTTCGAGCAGCTTCGCCGGATCATATCTGTCATAGAACTTTTTCTCAAGTCCGTAATTCTTCACTTTGACATCACTTGTTGAATAATAAGCATCAATCTTCTGTCCGAATCCGCCATCAAGGATTCCATCCTCAAGTGTAACTATAAGGCTGTGCTTTTCTTTCAGCTGTTCCAGTAATTCTGTATCGATCGTTGATGCAAACCTTGGATTGATCAGTGTTGGCTCAAAGCCAAGCTTCTCCTTTACCGCAGCTGCAAGGCTCTCTCCCATCTGATAGAAATCACCAAGTGCCAGTATTGCCACCTTCTCACCCTGCTGCTCCACTTTAAACCTGCCAATATTGCTGTAATCCCTGTCGGCCTCTCTGTCTGTGACCGCATTTCCGGGGATCAGGATTATTACAGGATGCTCGTTCTGATCCAGTGCCCAGTCGAGCATATTCAGGTACTCGCTCTTTGAACTGGGTGCAAGGATCTGAAGATTCGGAATATTGGAAAATGCAGAGATCCCAAAGATTCCGAGATGGGTCACATCAGTAAGTCCCGCAAAGCTTGTATAATTAAGCAGAATGGTAACTGCACTTCCATTGATACATACATCCTGTGAAATCTGGTCATATGTCCTCTGAATAAATGTGGTATTGGTTATTACAAGCGGTTTTGCTCCGTTTCTGGCAGCACCTGATGCCATGGCAACAGCCTGTTCCTCTGCGATACCCACATCAATATACTGACTTCCAAGCTCTTTTCTTAAGTCCTCAGAAAGTCCGCCGGTCATGGGCATGGCAGGTGTGATCACAAGAAAATCTTTATCCTTTTTGGCCTTGTCCATGATATACTTTGCGGTCATTGATGTGTAATCTTCACCGTCTCCAAAATCTACTGTCGGAAGACCTGTTTCCCTGTCAAACGGCATGCACCAGTGCCATGCTTCTTTATGCTCAACTGCCGGCTGATAGCCAAGTCCCTTTGTTGTATGGATATGGACTACAATGGGATGATCAATATCTTTTACCCTGTTAAAAGCCTCGATCAGCGCAGGGATATCATTTCCTTTTTCCACATACATATAGTCAAGACCAAACGCCCTGAAAATATTGTTCTCTGCCTTTCCATCCGTCTTTCTCAGTTCTGCCAGGTTTCTGTAGATACCACCATGATTTTCTGCGATCGCCATTTCATTATCATTTACCAGGATAATAAAATTGGAATTCAGTTCGCTTCCGGCCACATTCAGAGCTTCCATAGCCTCTCCGCCAGACAGCGAACCATCACCGATCACTGCGATCACATTTCTCTTCTCGCCCTTTAAATCCCTTGCTTTTGCAAGTCCTGAGGCAAGTGAAATGGATGTTGATGTATGTCCTACATTAAAAAGGTCATGCTCACTCTCACCCGGATTTGTATAACCGGAATCCTCAAAAAAATGATCATCATAAATATATCCCGCTTTTCTTCCTGTCAGTATCTTGTGCGGATAACTCTGATGGGATACATCAAAAACAAACTGGTCTACCGGTGAATGAAAGACATAATGCATGGCGATCTCAGCCTCAACCATACCAAAATTGGGACCAAAATGTCCGCCGATCTTGGTCAGACGATTAAAAAGTGCCTCTCTTATTTCTTCTGCAAGCAGATCAAGCTCTTCCACCTTGAACTTCTTTACATCTGCTGCCTCATTAATCCGTTCTATGAATTCGTACATACTTCATCTCTCCTGTCTGTATTACAATGTGGCTATTATAATACCTGAACCTGACTTCAGGTCAATATTTTCTACAAATTTTTCATAAATAAATAAAAATCCCGATATTTGTAATTAGAAGTTGGCAATATGGTTAGTTTATGCTAACATCAGAAATGACAGAAAAGAATATACGAAAAACCCGTCAGATTCCAAAGAGTTAAAGAATTGCTGGAGGTAATAATATGAAAAAACTGTTTTTTGAAACCGAAAAAGATGGTTTCTACGGAACCTATTATGAAAATTCCAAAGGTTCAGACTGTACTGTCATTGGATTATTTGGGGACGATCCAAATGATTTTATGGCAAAGTGCGGCGTAAAATGGTTACATAAAAATGGAGTGAATGCACTCTGCATGTCTCCCGGGAAGAAAAATTACAGCCATGTAAATTACCCTATGGAAAGAATTGAAACAGCGATCCGGTGGCTGCAGAAGCATGGCAGCCGAAAGATCGGAATTATGGGAATGAGCACCGCCGGTATGGATGCTCTTGTTGCGGCTTCTCTTTTCCCGGATATTACCCTGACTTTCGGGCTCACCCCCAGTGATTTCGTATGGCAGGGATTTGAACAGGGAAACAAAGACGGCTGCAGAGAATGGCCTGTTCCGGGTTCTTCCACCCTTTCCTATAAAGGAATGCCCCTTCCTTATATGCCCTTTGTATATGAGCATCCGGTATACTGGCAGAAGGTTCAGGAAGAGACCAAAGGCTCCGGGGATTTCGAACGCAGTACCTGTCTGTTTATTGATTCTGAAAAAGCAAGAGAACACACAGAAGAGGAAATGATCAAGATTGAAAATATTAAGGGAAAACTGTTTCTCGTAGGTGCAGAGGACGATTCCTTCTGGGAGACCGCAAAATATATCCACCGTATGGATCAGCGTTTAAAGGAACGTCCCCATACCTGTGAATATGAGGCACTTGTGTATGAACATGGAACGCATTTTGTGCTGCCGGAATCTCTGCTCCGCAAAGCACTGCCTGTCGGACTTAAATTTGTGTTACGGTTTGTTTTCAAAGCTGCAAAAGATTATCCGGATGAATGTGAAGCAACCAGAAAGGATATTGACAGAAAGCTCTCTGCTGCACTGAAAGAATGGAGGGAAGATTTCGTCAATGACCATCCCTCATTATAATGCTGCTATAAGCATGCAGATCCCTGCGATCACAGCGCAGACCGGAATATAGATAATAAAATGTAATATATGTGACTTCATGTTATACCCAAACATGTGCGGTCCCACTACCCCTTTCAGTTCCGGATAAAAGTGAGGAAAAAAATTGGAATTACAGAGCAGGATCCAGTCAAAGAAAATAATGTCATAAAGCTCCATGACATAAAGCATGAACAGAAACCGCCCAAAGAACTGCAGATAACTGAAATCATTCCTTACTCCGTCCCATATACCAAGAACAGCCGCTCCCAGAAAAATCAAAACTGCAATGATTTCTATGATCCAGCCAATCACATGTGCACCACGAAATCTCTCTTTTTGATCTGGGATCACAGCCAGATTTTCTTTTGGTGCAGTAGAAAAAAATTTTTTATCCTGAATAAAACCAACAACCCCATATAAAACCAGAAAATATGCCACCATGATCATGATCGTTGCAACTATTGTTACCATCCTTTTTCTCCTTCTGACTGCATTGGTTAGTCTTTGCTAACCAGTCTCATTGTAGCACATTATCATATTATTACAAGCTGTTTTTCATTCCTTTGGAGTACCCGTTTCAAATAGCCTACTTGCTATTCGTTTCATTCTATGTTATTATATTTATATACTTATTTAAGTATCTTAAAGAAGTATCGCTAGCGAACACCAAAACTTATAATGTAATGTACAGGAGGATACTTTATGAAGAAAAAGTTTTTACTTATTTCTCTCAGTGTCTGCGTTCTGGCAGCCTCTATTATTGGATGTGGATCCACAGGAGATACAGAACCTGACACAACAACCCAGGAAACCGAAGCCGGTGATACAGCAGACACTTCTGACCAGGAAACGGAAGTCAGTGAGGACCTTTCTGCTGATGCTGCCTCTGTAAAGGAAATGATCGATACTCTTGCGATCAACACGGATGCTTTCCAGCCGGACAGTGCAGAAATATCTGAGTACCGTGAGCCGGTCACACTGGCAAGATCTCTGTTTGACAATCTTCCAGAAGAAGATCAGCAGGCTCTGGATGCTGATGGAACCTTAAATCTTCTGGTTCAGGCTGAGGCTAGAGTTTTAAATCTCTGGATCAGGGATACACCTCTTGATTCCGTAGAAGATGGCGGAATTACATGGATCATGGAAGAACGCTACGATGCTGTAAGTGAAGCACTTGGAGAAGATACCGCCAAGGAGCTCGTTCCTCTTTATGAGACTAAATTCCTTCCTTATAATGACCTCATTCCTGGCTTCCAGGAGGAAAAGAGGGAAAACCTGAAGGCAGGACAGGAAGTAGATGCTGCTATTCTGGATATGGATCCGTCAGATGCCGATGCTGTAGCAGAGGTTGCCAAAATGTATGACAATCTGACCGATATGCAGCAGACTTACGTAGAACACTATTCTGTTTTAAGAAATGCTTTAGGTGAAAAAGAAGACTTCTCCAATATTGTATATTCAGGAACCCGTTCCTCTGTCTATGGTCTTGGTGATACCTGGTTATTACCCGATGAGTGGAAGCAGGTCACAGACCAGCTTCAGGAATGGTATCCCCAGACACAGACCACTATGGTATGGATCATCGGCAGTCTGAGCGGAATGGGATGTAACCTTGAATTTACACCTTCATCTGATGTCGATACAGAGGCTCTTGCCAGACAATATATCTACTTCTCAGAGCCTGACCGTGAGAATCACTTATCACATGAAGAATATTTCAAATATTTTGATGATAACAATATCAAGGTTTACTTACAGGTAGAGCCTGGTTTTGCAGATGTCGATACCCTGATCGACCTGATCATGGATCAGTATGGCGATCATCCCTGCATCGCCGGCATTGGTGTGGATGTAGAATGGTATCATGGTGTTACAGAAGATTCCGGTCTTCCGGTTTCCGATGCCCTGGCAGAAAAATGGGATAAACACATCAAGGAAATCAACCCGGAATACAGGCTTTTCTTAAAGCATTACAATATCCGTTACCTTCCTCCTACCTACAGAAGCGACATTCTGTTTGTAAATGACAGTCAGGGATTTGGAAGTCCTGTTGGCGATGCTTTAGGTACCTATGATGAAAACCTTGATGATGTTCTTGGATTCTTCCCTGAATTCAAACGTTTTGCAGATGCCTTCCCGGACAATGACGTATTATATCAGATTGGATATGCATCCGATGAAAGCTGGTTCTATACAATGGATGACCCGGTTGTCCTTTCCCTTGGACAGCGGCTTTCCGAAGTAACAAAGCAGAACTGCGGTATTATCTGGGTTGACTTCACGATCAAGGATCCCAAGCCCTTCCCCTTCACCCAGTCATCAGAAGACCGTATCAAGACTGCTAACCGCCTGCTTGGTTATCTCAATCCTGATGAAGAAGAAGGCGGCCTTGTTGGCAAACGTCTTGCAGGCGTAAGCTCTGATCCCGCCTTGCCAAGAGATGCTGTTTTCGTTGAAAAGGTAAGGGAAATCATTGACAGTCTGACAGACGAAGAGAAAGATGCGCTCGATGCTGACAGACTTACTTATCTTGATTTCGCAGAATCTGCTGTTGCAGAATAATCTTTTACACAACAGGATGCATCTCCAAGATGCATCTTCCCTCCAAAACAGCCTGCCGGTTCCGTACCGGCAGGCTGTTTATGGATCATCCATGATATCCGTTTCGTCTTCTTCCCCATATTCCATTTCCCACTTCTCTTCATTCTTATCTGCCGTCTGCTTAAGTGCCCTGCCAAGTCCTGTCAGGGCTGAGAAAGGGGCAAACTGGGCCGCTCTGTTCATTCTCGACATTCTCTCATGCTTCTTACTCACAGGATGCGGCAGATCTATGATATCCTCATACGAATCTTTCATGGTTTTCTGATTTCTCCTTCTTCTGCTCCGGTTCACTGTCCGCTGTCCCGGCACGGTGTCCCCCGATCTGCCCGTTCCGCTCTCTGGCAGTCGCACCATCCAGGAAGTTCATGCCTTTCAATACAGCATTTTTCCCATACTTCTTTTTAATTGAAAGAAGTGCCTCCTGTACCTTACGCTCCTTCTCCAGCTCTTCCTTCTCATGCTCTCTCTCCTGATCCTTTTCCTGATAATCAGTAAAAAGATCAAGCTGTTCATAGCTTTCTTCTTCCCGGATCTCTTCCTCACTGACCACATGATTGGTCGTCACGCTCATCCTTCTGACCAGAAGCCCCGGGTTCACGATCCGGTCATACAGCATAAGCGTGGCTTCTATGATCATCCTGGCTGACGCGGTCTGCCGTTTCAGATTAATGGAACCGTGAGCCGGCTTCGGAACTTGTCGTCCATAGCGGTCTGTCGTCACAGGTCCCTTATATTTCCGGCGGATCTCCGGATTACTTAAGGATTCTATGTCATACCCTATATCCAGTACGATCTGGTCTGTCACCAGTCTCTTATCTACCAGGTCAAGAGCCGCTCCGTCTGCCATCTCATGAATGACCAGTCTCGCCTTTTCAAAGGAATACGGGCACTGCAACACCTGTCCGGAGCAGAAGCTGTTATTCTCCGGTTTATAGGCCTTCACGTCTGCTATAGTACAGGGTTCATATCCCCAGGCATGGTCGATCAGAAGCTCTGCGTTTACACCGAAAAGCTCATACAGAAGATCTTCATTATGAAAATCCTCCGGCTTCCCGACAGAGCATCTGGCCACATCACCCATGGTGTACATTCCATTCTCTGCCAGCTTCCTGGCATAGCCCCTTCCTACACGCCAGAAATCGGTGATCGGCTTATGTCCCCAGAGCTGCTGCCGGTAGCTCCTCTCTGTCAGCTCTGCGATCCGCACACCATCTGCGTCCGGTGCCACATGCTTGGCCACAATATCCATGGCGATCTTGCACAAATACATATTGGAGCCGATCCCTGCTGTAGCCGTGATACCAGTGTTTCCAAGTACATCCCGGATCATGGTCATGGCAAGCTCATGGGCTGTCATACCGTATGTTGGCAGATATCCGGTCACATCAATAAATACCTCATCAATGGAATACACATGGATATCCTCCGGTGCCACATATTTCAGATAAATATTATAGATAGCCGTGCTGTGCTTCATATACCGTGCCATCTGCGGCGGTGCCACGATATAATCTATGGCAAGCTCCGGATGTGTTTTCAGCTCATCTGCAAAGTGTGATTTGCCGGTAAAACGGCCTCCCGGTGCTTCCATACGCCGCTTTCTGTTAGCTTCCTTCACTTTCTGGACCACTTCAAACAGTCTCGCCCGCCCCGGGATCCCATAGGCCTTCAGGGAAGGAGACACGGCAAGACAGATGGTTTTCTCTGTACGGCCTGCATCCGCTACGACCAGATTGGTATTCAGAGGATCCAGTTCCCGTTCCACACATTCTACTGATGCGAAAAAGGACTTCAGATCGATCGCAATATAACTTCTCTCTTCCATTCTGCTCCCTCCTTTCTTCCTCTTTTCATCATTATCGAACTTACGTTCTTATTATACCACATTTTCTCCCTGTGCAAAGGTCAAAATAAAATTTCCAGGTTCTCTCTGGCATTTCCTCTTGCCTGTTCCTGTCCCTGCTTCGACAGATTTTCTGTCTGATCTCCCTTTTTTACATTTTCTCTCTGATCGGACTCAACTATACATGGCTTGCATTTCCTGTTTCAGAGATCATTGTAGGGATCACCGGCCTCCTTCTATACAGAAAAAGTACAAAATCATGGGAAATTTGAATATTTATTCATATTTTTCAAATATTCGATTGTTTTTTATTTTAAAAATGATACAATGGAAAAGACAACTGTTAAAGCAAAGGACTGGGAGATTTTTACACAACTTCACAGGGAAAGAAGACTGAATGAAAAGAAAAAATATACCTGGAGCATGGAAATGCTCTATTATGGCACTCGCTGCGCTGCTGACGACCGGACTTGGCGGTTTTTGCACTACCGTATATGCA
>CACXDC010000047.1 GCA_902766365.1 uncultured Lachnospiraceae bacterium
ATATCATAAAACCAAACATCATTTGTTCCACCAGCATCAGTTCTAGTGAACACAAGTGCTGCAGTTGATACACCAGCATATGGTTTAAATACTCCGGACGGCATAGAAATTACTGCTTCCAGCCTCTGATTTTCAACAATTTCCTTTCTGATATCCTTATGTGCTTTTGATGAACCAAATAATACCCCATCAGGAACAATACCGGCGCATCTTCCACCAATTTTTAACATACGGACAAATAATGCCAGAAAAAGTAATTCTGTCTTTTTTGTACTACAGACTTTCAGAAGATCTGTTGATACAATATCAGCATCCAGGCTGCCCTTAAAAGGAGGATTTGCCAGGATCAAAGAATACTTATCCTTATCAGGATTCTGGTCTGACAAGCTGTCCCTATATTCAATAAATGGACTCTCTACTCTGTGGTTCATCATATTCATAGCGCCGATACGGAGCATCGTCCTGTCCATATCATATCCATGAAACATATGATTCATAAAGTGATCTTTTTTCTGTTTGTCATAGAAGATTTCTTCTTTTTTGTTATGCCATAAATATTCTCCAGCCTCTACAAGAAATCCTGCGGTTCCGCAGCTTGGATCACAGATCACATCATCAGCTTTTGGATCCATTAACTCTACCATCATCCTGATTATATGACGTGGAGTTCTGAACTGTCCATTTACACCAGCAGTCGCAAGCTTAGAAAGAAGATACTCATATACATCTCCTCTGGCATCAGAATCATTTAGCTTAGCTATCTGTGTATACAGCTCGTCCATTGCATCAACCACTTTTGAAAGCATAAGTGGAGTTGGCAACTTGAAAATTGCATCATCCATATACTTTGAAAAAGCACTGTCTTTATTTGCATGGAGATTTTTAATAAATGGAAATACCATTTCCTGCATTACAGAATACATTCTGTCTGCAGGGTAATCTCTGAACACAGACCACTTAAGCTGTGTCCCATCAATTGTTCTTTCTCCAATTTTTACCTCTTTTGCAAAGACGCTTTCATAAGGAAGTCCAAGCATTGCGCTTTCTTTTGCATGTGTATTATCTGAAACATCCAGATCATGAATAAACATAAGATATGTCATCTGTTCAATGACATCTAACGGATTAGTAAGCCCGCCTGTCCAGAAAATCTCCCATAAGCTGTCAATTCTGTTTTTTAATTCTCCTGTTATCATTTTCTACTTCTCCTTGTCCCAGTTCCATATATACTTTGTATAACGTCCACCTCCAACTTTGGAAATCTTTCCCTGTTCCTGGAGATCAATCAACGCTCTTTGTATTGTAATCTGACTTATATCAGGACATTTTTTCATAATTTCAGTTTTGGTGATCGTGCCAACTGTTTGTTTAATGATTTCCCCAATCCGTTCCCCTTTTGTAAAACCGGCCGTTGTCAAAAGCCTCACCCTCGAAGAGAACTCCCTGTACGAGGCAAGTACAATTCCCAGCATATAAACAATAAAGGGAATATAATCATTATCCTCTTCATGCCATCCTGTAGAGCTTGCCTGTAATGCCTCATAATATGTTTCTTTTGATGACTCAATCATCTTTTCTATACTGATATATTTTCCAACAATATATCCACTACGATACAACAAAAGCAACGTCAGCAAACGGCTCATCCTTCCGTTTCCATCATTAAATGGATGTATACAAAGAAAGTCTAATACAAACATAGGAATCACAATTAACGGATCAATATTTTCATCTTTAGATGCCTCATCAAAAGCCTCACATATTTTTTCAATTGCATCCGGTGTTTCCCAAGCAGGTACTGGATTAAATCTGACTTTCTTATTTCCATCAATCTCAGCAATAACATTGTCTGCAGTCTTGAAATAGCCACCAGCTTCCGATCCCATAAATCGATATAAATCTCTATGCAGTTGAAGAATAATCCCTGACTTTACCTGTACATAATCATAGTTTTCATGAATTGTATTCAGCACATCTCTATAACCTGCTATCTCCTGCTCTGCCCGGCTCTTAGGTGTTGTTTTATCCATAACCAATTTCTTTAATCGTTCATCAGAAGTAAATATCCCCTCAATTCTGTTAGAAGCCTCTGTACTCTGAATCTTGGCTATTTCCATAAGTTCCGTAAGTTCATCCGCATGAGCTTCGATAAATAAATTCTGTTCTCCTTTAAATTCGTGGATTTTTGTTAACATGCCTACTATCTCCGGAGTGAGCATTTTCCCCCATTGATCTGCATAATTGATGTGTCTCATTCAATACCTCATAAATCATGTGAATGTGTTAATTTAATACTTTCTAACATAATTAATTATATTATTCAATTATATCATTGTCAATTCAATTTTATCTTTTGTCATCAATTTGATATAATTGAATTTATAAATGATTCAATTAAAAAACGGACCTTTCCAGTCCGTCTTTACTCTTTCTTTCATCCTTCCCTGAATATCTTTAGGAACCGGAAATATTCTTCATCACACTTATCAAAGGTGCCATCCTCTTTAAATTTCTGAAAGTATTCCCGGTATATGGATGAAAGACTTTCCTGGTAAGGCAGCCAGTCCTCTGCCATCTCATCTGCTCCGTAATGCTGGATACAGTGGCCATCCGGCCTGCTCTCCAGATACCTTCCGCCCTTTGGCCTGTCCTCTTCTGATAACGTACAGCCGGCAGCAGCCAGTGCCGCACATATCCCTATGGCATCCTCTCCGACGAAAGTATAGGCATGATGCCGCATTCTCATATAATAAATTTCTTTTCCCTCCAGATGAAACCGGTCAATGGCATACAGATTCCCTTTTTCCTGTAAAAGAGAAAGGATCTTCTCCCTCTCATTTCCGGTAAATCCTCTTTTTTCTATTGCCCTTTCAAGATCGGAAGGTGCAAGGCTGCAGCCCTTTTCCCGGCAGCAGCGTCCCTTGCAGTGACTGCATTCTTCTCCCGGCCTGTAACCGTCTGTATTTTGCATTATACCCATAATTCATCTCCCCGGCTGAATCTCAGAACAGATACAGTTCATTTCCATGTTCTGCCAGCCATTTCTTCCTGACTTTATAATCCGGGCAGAAGGTTTCAACCATCTGCCAGAAATTCTGTGAGTGGTCCATATAACGCAGATGGCACAGTTCATGGATCACCACATACTCTGCCACGGCTTCCGGTGCCAGCATGAGCCGGAAGGAAAAATTCAGATTGGAAAGCCCGCTGCAGCTTCCCCATCTGCTTTTCTGATCCTTGATATGGATCTCAGAAAAGCTCACCTGCATCACGCCTGCAAAAAGCATGGCTCTTTCCCTGATCCACTGCGCAGCCATCTTCCGGTACCACTTTTCAATGGCCGTTCTCCTGACATCATAGTCAGCCTCATAAGGCACGAACAAAAGAAGTCTGTCTCCTGCCTTCTTTACCCGGCATCGGCTGCTTTCCTCCCGGAAAACTGACAGCATCAGCCGCTCATTCAGGAAAGGGAGCTGATCACCGTTCATAAGCTGCGGCCGCCCCTCTTCTTTTTTCTTTTTCTGCATGGCAAGCCGCTTCGCTGTTGCAAGGATCCATTCCTCTTTACTTGCCACAAATCTCTCTATCTCCCTGTCGCTGACATACCAGGGTGCTTTCACAACAAGATTGCCATCCCTGTCAAAAGAGATGGCAATCGTTTTTCGTTTGCTTTTGATCAACTGATACTGCATACTGTCCTTATTTCACAATAATCTTGCGGAAGTTCTTCTTTCCACGTTTTACAACAAGTCCTTCTCCTGCAAAAGCATCCTTTGCAAAAGCTGCCTTTACATCAGTCACCTTATCTTCACCAACGGTTACACCGCCCTGCTCAATAGCACGTCTGCCCTCAGATCTGGTATTTACCAGGCCTGCCTTGCAGAGAACGGAGATCAGATCAATACTTCCGTCTGTCATATCCTCATCTGTCAGTTCACAGGTCGGCATCTGTGCTGCCACGCCGGTACTGAACAGTGCTCTTGCGCTTTCCTGTGCCTTCTTTGCTTCTTCCTCACCATGTACCAGACTGGTCAGCTCATAAGCCAGGATCTCCTTTGCCTGATTGAGCTGGCTGCCTTCCCAGTGATCCATCTCATCGATCTGCTCAAGAGGCAGGAAGGTAAGCATACGCAGACACTTCAGTACATCTGCATCTGCCACATTTCTCCAGTACTGATAGAATTCAAACGGAGAAGTCTTCTCAGGATCAAGCCATACAGCACCCTTCTGTGTCTTACCCATCTTCTTGCCTTCAGAATTCAGAAGCAGGGTAATAGTCATGGCATAAGCATCCTTGCCAAGCTTTCTTCTGATCAGCTCTGTTCCGCCAAGCATGTTGCTCCACTGATCGTCACCGCCAAACTGCATATTACAGCCATATTTCTGGAACAGTTCATAGAAATCATAGCTCTGCATCAGCATATAATTAAATTCAAGGAAAGAAAGTCCCTTTTCCATTCTCTGCTTGTAGCATTCTGCTCTCAGCATGTTATTAACGGAGAAATGAGGTCCTACTTCTCTCAAAAATTCAATATAATTCAGATCCATCAGCCATTCTGCATTGTTGACCATCAGTGCCTTGCCCTCTGAAAAATCAATGAAACGGCTCATCTGCTTTTTAAAGCAGTCACAGTTATGCTGGATGGTCTCCGGTGTCATCATGGTACGCATATCGCTTCTGCCGGAGGGATCACCGATCATGCCGGTACCTCCGCCGATCAGTGCGATCGGCTTATTTCCTGCCATCTGCAGTCTCTTCATCAGGCAGAGCGCCATGAAATGTCCAACATGAAGGGAATCTGCGGTAGGGTCAAAGCCAATATAAAAAGTGGCCTTTCCATTATTGATCAGCTCTTTGATCTCCTCTTCATCTGTAAGCTGCGCAAGAAGTCCTCTTGCTTTTAATTCATCAAAAATTGTCATCGTTTTGTCTGCTCCCTTTTATTTTTGTAATTGTACTGTAACAGGGTCTGTGTCATCTCCACGCTGGGAGATCTTCACTTCCCTGCAATCCTTATCTACTTCTATGATCCGTTCACTGACAGCCGCCTTCCCTGCCGGGAAGTATCGTCCGTCCTGCCATCTGTCAAAGACGGACGTATTATCCATCTCCCTGATATAGGCTTTGCTGTTGTCCACCTGTTTATATACAAAATACAATGCACTGTCCCAGTATCCGTAATTGCTGTTATTCTGTATTGTCATCTTCACCTTATAATAGTCACGGTCATCCCGTACATCTTTCAGTGTTCCACTGTCTACACGCTCTGCCGTTGCAGAAACAAGTTCCGGCTTCACAGCCGACTCCAGTTCATAAGATGCATATTTCAGTTCTCCGGAGGCAAACAGAAGAAGTGCGATCAGACAGACAAAGCCGCAGACTGCCACGACCAGTACGGTAATTCCGTTTTTCAGCACCTTATTCATAATGGTATCCTCCCTCTTCTGCAAGTCTGCCTGGGATTTCCTCATCATAAGGAAGAACACCCATGTTCCATGACATAACCGTTTCTATTTTATCTATCGTATCATACTGCAGATCATATTTTTCCATATACAGCGTAATTTCCTGTACCTCTTCCGGGATCAGGAAGAAAAAATAACCGGTAATATCAGATCCGTTGCCGCATCCGTAAGCTGTCAGAAAGCTATTGCTGTCAAACCCATAACCTGCCACATAAGGATAATAAACATCCTTTCCAAGTGGTTTCTTATAAACCACCGTTTCTTCTCCCTGGTACCCGATATAGCAGTTCTTCATGGCATAGGCATTCCGGGCATAGCCGCTGCTCTCCACATCTGCCTTAATGGCAATCAGGGAATAATCTTCCGGGAATCCCGCATAAACATCATGATTTACAATCGTATAACAGTTATCCTCCAGTGTTACCGTATTATTATCATAATAATCAAATACCGGTGAAGTAAGGTTTTCTTCTGTATAGGATACTACACGGGCTTCCTTTTTCTGCACATTTTTAGTAAGAGATGCTGCCGCTGCAACCGCCAGAATGACAAATACCATAACACCTATACTGACAAGGCAGATAATGGTATGTACATGCACCTTGCGCCCTTCTCCTGTCTTCTCTGCCTCTGGCGCTTCTCCATGAAAAACGCTGTCCTTTACCTCATCCTCATGGACATGGCTCCTGTAATAGGGATTGTTATCCCATGATGGAGCACTTTTTCCCGGCTCTTTATCCTGAAAAATGCTCTGTTCCTCACTCTGGACATCCTGCTCCTGTGTCTCTGGTTCTGGCTTTGTTTCATCATTCCTTAACCAGTCATCACTGACCGGCTTATTCCAGAAATCATCACCGGATGATGAACTCCAGAAATCATTTTTCTGTTCGTCACTCACCTGTGAATTCCTCCCTCTTTGATCATCCCCCTACCAGGATATTTCTGCACTGTTCTGATACAGATCCCTGAGATCTATGTTTTCTACCTTCTTATCACGGAGCATCAGCTCTTTTACAGCATCTGCTGCACTTGCCCCTTCAAAGAGCACTTTGTTCACCTGTTCAATGATCGGCATGCTTACGTTGTATTTCCTGGATAATGCATAACCGGCTTTGGCTGAATATACACCTTCCACTACCATCTTGACCTCTGCCATGGCTTCTTCCATGGTTGCACCCTTACCGATCAGGATACCGGCTCTTCTGTTTCTGGAATGCATGGATGCGCAGGTTACGATCAGATCTCCAATCCCTGTCAGTCCGTAAAAGGTCTCGATCCTTCCGCCCATCACGATACCAAGTCTTGCGATCTCGGCGATACCCCTTGTGATCAGCGCTGCCTTGGTATTATCACCATAACCAAGTCCGTCTGCTATACCGGCAGCCAGTGCCACTACATTTTTAAGTGCTGCCCCAAGTTCAATACCAAGAACGTCAGAGCTGGTATATACACGGAAAACTTCACTCATAAACAGATTCTGCAGATATTCTGCTGTCGCCTTGTCTTTGGAGCCTGCCACGATTGTTGTAGGCAGTCCCCTCCCTACTTCTTCAGCATGGGAAGGTCCTGAAAGCACTGCCACATTAGCCTGTGGGATCTCTTCTTCTATGATCTCAGACAGTGTCATCAGTGTGGTCTCCTCGATTCCCTTGGCCACATTTACGATGATCTGTCCGTCCTTTACATAAGGCTTCATCTTTGCAGAAGTACTTCTCGTAAAAGGAGATGGCACTGCAAGTACGAGTACATCCTTTCCCTGAATTGCTGCTTCCAGATCGGTTGTAAAGATCATATCCTCCGGCAGCTTTACCCCGGGCAGCTTCTCTTTCTGTTCCCGTTCCTCCTGCAGCATCCGGATCTCATTTTCCAGTGCTGACCAGACCGTTACCTGATTTCCATTTTTATACAAAAGCAGGGAAAGTGCCGTTCCCCAGCTTCCTGCTCCGATAATTCCCACTTCTGCCATATCCGGTTCCTACTCTTTCTATGTAATAAATTATTTGATCGCTTCTTTATTCTTCTTTGTCAGATAAGTCTTTCTTTCTTCGCCCTTAAGAAGACGTTTAATGTTCTCTCTGTGCTTGTAATAGGCCATGGCCGTAAGAAAAGCTGTGATGATATACATTTCATTCAGTATTCCCTGTGTCGTATGGAACAGTCCCAGCTGTCCGCTTACTACCATCTGGATCATAATACCTGCATAAACAAGAAGAGATCCAAGGGAAACATAGTGTGTCAGCAAAAATGCACCGAAGAACAGAACCACTCCTACCGGGATAAAGGTCGGATGGAAGGAAAGTACCAGTCCAGCAGTGGCAGCAATTCCCTTACCTCCCTTGAAATGAAGGTAAAAAGGAAAATTGTGTCCAAGGATCGCTCCGGTTGCCGCATACAGCTTCAGCAGATACAGTTCTTCCGGATGTGTCTTGCCAAACAGCGCACTGCAGATCACTACTGCCAGAATGGTTTTCATGATATCCCCGAACAGGACAAGCAGTCCTGCCTTTGTACCGAATACACGTAAGGTATTGGTAGTCCCCGCATTTCCGCTTCCATAATTTCTGATGTCGATCCCATGCAGCTTTCCATAAATAAAGGCTGTCTGGAACAGACCAAATACATAGCCGATCAAAATACAATACAGACGTTCCACTTTACTTGTTTTCCTTTCTTTCCCTGATAATGAATTTCAGAGGTGTCCCCTGGAAATCAAAGGCTTCCCTGATCTTATTTTCAATATATCTTGTATAGGAAAAATGCATCAGATTCTTATCATTTACAAAAATAACAAAGGTCGGCGGTTTTACTGATGCCTGTGTGATATAGAAGAGTTTTAATCTTCTTCCTTTGTCTGAAGGAGGCTGCTGCATGGCAACCGCTTCTGCCATGATCTCATTCAGCACACCGGTAGCAACTCTCATGGCATGATTTTCTGCCACAGTGTCGATCAGGTCATACAGCTTCATCAGACGCTGTCCGCTCTTGGCAGAAATAAAAGTGATCTTGGCATAAGGCATAAAAGACAGTACCTCACGGATCCTGTTTTCATATTCTCTGACTGTCTTTTCTGTTTTCTCAATGGCATCCCATTTATTCACGGCAATGATCGTGGCCTTGCCTCTGTCGTGGGCAATTCCTGCGATCTTGGCATCCTGTTCGGTTACGCCTTCTACCGCATCGATCACAAGCACTACAATATCCGCACGTTCTACGGCACTGACCGTACGCAGGATCATGAAATGCTCCAGTTCTTCCTTGATCTTGTTCTTTCGGCGAAGTCCGGCTGTATCAATAAATACATAGTCCTTACCATTGTGGGTGATCGGCGTATCTACTGCATCTCTGGTAGTACCGGCGATGTCAGATACGATCAGTCTGTTCTCTCCAAGCAGCCTGTTGATCAGGGAAGATTTTCCTACGTTTGGCTTTCCGACAATAGCCACACGGATCCTGTCATCCTCTTCCTCTTCAGCACTGTCCTCATCAAAATATTTGATGACCTCGTCCAGCATATCACCGATTCCCATCTGGTTGGCTGCTGATATGGGGAATGGTTCTCCGATCCCAAGGTTATAGAATTCATAGACATCTGCCATATATTTTTCGAAATTGTCTACCTTGTTCACCACGAGCACCACCGGCTTATGGGAACGGCGCAGCATATCTGCCACCTTGGCATCTGAATCAACGAGCCCCTGTTTCACGTCAACCATAAACAGGATCACATCTGCCGTGTTGATGGCGATTTCAGCCTGCTCCCTCATCTGGGACAGGATCACATCACTGCTGTCCGGTTCGATACCGCCGGTATCGATCAGGGTAAAGGAACGGTCAAGCCAGCTGACATCGGCATAGATCCTGTCCCTTGTGATTCCCGGTGTATCTTTTACGATTGATATTCTCTGCCCTGCCAGCATATTGAACAGGGTCGATTTACCCACATTAGGTCTGCCTACTACTGCAACAACAGGCTTTCCCTTTCTTTTACTCATGTAGTACCTCCATTATTTTATGCTCTGTCAAGCACTGCATTTACAAAATCACGTCCGCTTGATTTTATAATATCTACCTTCACTTGTAAAGCTTTTTCCATCTCTGTAACGGTTACATCATCCAGGAACACCTCTTCGCCGCTCCTTAAGACATTCTGCGGCAGATACAGGGTTTCTCCCAGTTTCTGACCGGTAAGCTGGGCGATCAGATCCTGCCCTGTCAGAAGTCCGGATACCGTGATCATCTCTCCGAAGAAATCGTTTCTGATCTCATAGACATGGATCGTAAGACCTGGAACCGTCTCCATCATGCGTCCTGCCATATCACGGATAAAGGGAAATGCCAGCCTGGCGGTTGCCATGGAAATCTCCCTTTTCGCAAAGGTCAGATGATTCTCCCTGATCTCCTCCTGCAGCTCCTCCACTGCTTCTTTAAATTCATTCAGAAGCAGCCGCATCATGCCGACACCGTTTTCAAGCTGGAGATAACCGTCATAGTTTTCTTCCTGCGGCAGTTCCTCTCCTGCCAGTATATACCATTCATCACTGGCATGGATAAAATGATTTCCATACTTCTGATAGATCTCATTCTGGTAATGATGGATCGTGGAAAGCACCTCTCTGGCATCCTCCCTGGTAAAGGGCTCCAACGGGAACAGTCCGTCCCTGTACCTGGAAAGCCCGACTGGCACCACAGATACACTCTGCAGATTGGGAATATATTTCATCATTTCACGGATGCTGAATGCCAGCTCTTCGCCGTCATTGACTCCCTTGCACAGTACGATCTGCCCGTTCATCTCAATACCGGCTTCGTTTAACCTGTCCACCTTCTTAAGTGCCTCTCCTGCAAACCTGTTATTCAGCATTTTGCAGCGAAGAGAGGGATTCATGGTCTGAAAGGAAATATTGATGGGCGAAAGATGATACTGGATGATCCTGTCAAGGTCATGGTCAGACATATTCGTCAGTGTCACATAATTTCCCTGCAGGAAAGACAGTCTGGAATCATCATCCTTAAAATACAGGGTATCCCGCATTCCCTTTGGCATCTGGTCAATAAAACAGAAAATACATTTATTATGACACGATCTGTACTCATCCATCAGGCCATTGTCAAATTCAATCCCAAGATCCTCGTCCTCTTCCTTGTCTACCTCCAGGATCCACTGTTCTCCATCTGGCTTCTCTATCAGTATTTCTATATAAGTATCTTCTACGTAAAACTGGTAATCAAAAATATCCTCGATCTCATGTCCGTTTATTGAGATCAGCCTGTCTCCCGGTGCCAGTTCAAGTTCCTCTGCTATGCTGCCCGGAAGTATCTTTCTGATCACATGTCCCTTACTTTTGTTCATGTTATTTTACTCCGCTATCTCCTATTCTATTATAAATTTCTTGACGTGTCACTAGCAGAATGATATAAATTAAATGAAGTTTTATCATATTTTTTCACGCTGGAGGGTTATCATGCCTAATTTACATGAACTGGAAGCAGCCATTCCTGTTGCTCCCTTAAAGCTTATCGTATTGGATTCTGCCGCCAGACTCGGCAATCAGATCAACAACTATCTTGTAGGTTTCCGCAGAGACATTAAGAATATTGCCAAGAATGATCCTGCCTTTGAAGGCTATGTATCCGATAATTACATCGTTGACTCTACCTGCTACCGTTTCGGTACCGGAGAAGCCAAGGCTGTCATCTCTGAATCCGTCAGAGGAAAAGATCTCTTTATTCTTGTTGATGTATGTAACCACAGTATTTCCTATACCATGAATGGCTATACCAATTATAAATCCCCCGATGACCATTATCAGGACTTAAAGCGTGTGATCGCCGCCGTCAATGGCAAGGCGCACCGTATCAATGTCATCATGCCCTTCCTTTATGAGGGCAGACAGCATAAACGCAGTGGCCGGGAATCCCTCGACTGTGCTTACGCCATCGAAGAACTCGCCAATATGGGTGTCAGCAACTTCATTACCTTTGATGCCCACGATCCCCGTGTACAGAATGCAGAACCCTTACGTGGCTTCGACAACATCACCCCTCCGGTCCAGTTCATGAAAGCACTGCTCCGTGCCAAAGAGGACCTGATCATTGACAAGGATCATCTGATCGTCATCAGCCCGGATGAAGGAGCACTTGACAGAGCTGTTTATTTCGCTAATGTTCTCGGTGTCGATACCGGCATGTTCTATAAACGCAGGGACTATTCCAAAATCGTAAATGGCAAAAACCCGATCGTTGCCCACGAATTTCTTGGTGATAATATCGACGGTAAGGATGTCATCATCATGGATGATATGATCTCTTCCGGCGGCAGTATGATCGATACTGCAAGACAGCTTAAGGAAATGAATGCAAACCGTGTCTTCATCTGTGCAACCTTCGGACTTTTCACCGATGGACTTGCAAAATTTGATGAAGCTTATGAGAAATGCTACTTTGACAAGATCGTTACCACAAATCTTACCTATCAGCTTCCTGAGTTAAAGGAAAGACCTTACTATGTAGAAGCTGATATGAGCAAGCTGATCGCCTCTATCGTAGATTTTATGAACCATGACTCTTCCATGTCAAACGTTTACACATCCACAGAAAAGATCCATCAGATCCTGGATGCCTATAACCGCCGGGAAGATTTAAGCCAGCATCATCTGTAAAAATACTATAAAAAATCAGGGACGGATTCCTTTCGGAGCCCGTCCCTTTTTACATCAATATTCTGGTCATTTCCGTTTTTCAATCTCAGTTCTTTCCGAATCTGTCTTTCTTTCACTTTTCATTACTGCGCTGTCTCTTTCTGTACCTCCAGCTTCGGAAACTGCAGTACCACCTTGAACAGGTCTCCGTCTACCTGCACTTCCATCTGCCCCTTCATGGCAGTTGTCAGATTCTTTGCTATGGAAAGTCCAAGTCCACTTCCTTCTGTAGTTCTTGATTCATCTCCACGGATAAAGCGTTCTGTCAGTTCATCCCCACTGACGGATACCGGGTTCTCCGAGATATTCTTAACAGATACACATACCAGTGTTCCGCTCTCACTGTTCTTCTCTTCTACATCAATGTAGACTCTTGTTCCGGGAAGGGCATACTTGAAGACATTGCCAAACAGATTTTCAATGACCCTGAAGATCCTTCTGGAATCTGCCTCAATATAAGCGCTTCCATTTTTAGTACGGAGTACAGGAGTCAGTCCTCTGCTTTCAAACTTCTCCGAAAATTCTCCGATTGACTGATGAAGCAGTTCGATCAGATCGATCCTTTCAAAATGGAGCACGATATTCCCTGAGGAGATCTTGGAAGCCTCCACAAGATCGTCTGTCAGCTGCTTGAGCCGCTGGGATTTGGCATCCAGTACCGCAATATATTCCTTTACCTTTTCGTCCTCTATATTTTCACGCTTCAGCAGATCCACATAATTGATGATCGAAGTCAGCGGTGTTTTAATATCATGGGACACATTTGTGATCAGATCCGCTTTCAGTCTTTCATCCTTCATGCTGATCGCTACTGCTTCCCGGATCCCGTCCCCGATATGGTTCACTTCCCTTGCAAGAACCAGATTATCTCCGGTAAGTCCTTCCTCCGGGATCTGATAATTCATATCACCCGCATTCATTTTCTTGATTCCTGTCAGGATCTTATCCCTGCCGACTGCTGCACGCAGCAGGAAAAGAATCACACAGATACCAGCCAGGATCAGTATAAGCATAAGCGCTGCTGTCGTACCGGCAGTTGACCTGTAAGCAATCAGTATGGAAATCAGTACGGCCACAAGTATAGCACCGGATGGAATCAGCACCCGCAGTAATATATTGGTATGCCCGTACAGATAGCTGCCTGCCCTCCTGCTTACGCTTACCAGCATGGCAAGAAGACTGTCTCTCCACAGTGTTCCTGCTTTGATCCTTCTGACCATGCTGAAATAGAAGAATGATAAGCAGCCACTTACGAGCAGGGCGTATAACAAAGCAATGCTGCAGATCAGCGGTCTTCCTTCTGTAAACTCGCCTGTCACAGATTTCAGAAGTCTGGCTCCCTGATAACCGGAGATCACAAGAAGCTCTCCTGCAAGAACTGCCAGTACCAGCATGATCTCAGTTGGAATCTTATCTTCCCCTTTCAGAAGTACCTTCTTTTCTCCATTTTCCAGTGTTACTGCCCTTCCTTCTGCTGCAGTCAGTACCACCATAAGCAGGAGATACAGACCCAAAAGCAGTACGATCACGATCAGATACTGCCACAGATAAGGAGAATAATGACTGTATGCGTTTTTCGCAGTCTGGAACGCATCTGCCTCCTTATATCCCGTTTTAACCCCTACCAGAATCTGGGTATCATCCGGATAGGCATAAGAATAACCGTTCAGTACATACCTTGGTGTCTTTTCCTGTACCTTGGTATTAGTCGTAAAGGACATGTTCTGTGGATCGTAGATCAGATACCGGCTGCATGTATCCTGAAGCTGCGCTGTCAGTGCATTCATGCTTTTATTTTTCACGGTTTCATTGCTGTAGACATCAGTCTGGTCCCCTGTAGTCCTTCGGACAAAGTAAACAAAGTTGCTGTCAGCGTTATCATAATAATCCTGATATGTCAGATACTCATTATAATTGATCAGCAGATCCTCTGCTGCTGACTGTACATGATCCCGTAGCGCTGTATACTCCTCCCAGGAGGAAACATAATCTTCAATGTTCTTACCATCCACCGTATGATAACGGTTCTTCAGGATATTGACTGTCACATTGTCCCGGATGGGATTCTCCGGATCAGAAAATACATTACCGGATACATCTACTACTCTTACCTTCTGCTCCAGATCCGTATTCAGATAACTGCCACCATCGCCATTTCCCTCTACATAAGTAACTTCTCTTGTGCGACTCAGAAACTGATCTGCTTCTTCCCCTGTCATATAGGTTTCTTCTGTTTCAAATCCGTACTGCGCCCATTTCAGCAGATCTTCCAGATAGTATCTGGCAGTGATATATTCTCCGTCAATCCCGGAATACCGGTTATCAAAGGCTGTCACATCTATGACCTTCTTCGGATCAAACTTCCCGTCGGTTTCAAGCTGCGCACGGATCGCCCCGTAACAGATGATATCAGATATATCCCTGCCAAGAAGCTTATTAAATACCATGGAATCCTCAAACTCCGCATTGGTATCTCCCATGTCAAAAAAGAAGGTTTCCTTCTCCTTCCTGCCTTCTACCGTCACAAAAGAAGACAGCAGTACTACCGCCACAAGACAGGCTGCTCCCGCAAAGCAGATATGCTGCAGAAGATGCAGGGTACCCAGGGCACCTTTCTTTTTCTTTCTGGTCTTTTTATCCTTTTTTTCTTCGTTTTCCTTTTTCATTTCCGCTCCCTCTTCTGTCACAGGGGACTTTTACTGTTTTTCCACCTTATAGCCAACACCCCAGACTACTTTCAGGTAGCGGGGTTCCTTGGGATTGATCTCGATCTTCTCCCTGATATGCCGGATGTGGACCGCTACTGTATTGTCAGCGCCAATGGCCTCTTCATTCCAAATATTTTCATAGATCTGGTCAATGGAAAATACTCTTCCCTGATTTTTCACAAGAAGCAGCAGAATATTATACTCGATGGGTGTCAGCTTCACCGGTTCCCCGTCTACCGTCACTTCCTTGGTATCATCATTCATACAGAGCCCGCCTGCCGTAAACAGAGCATTGTTCGTCACATTCAGACTGCCAAGGCTGGTATAGCGTCTTAAATTGGACTTGACCCTTGCCACCAGCTCCAGCGGATTAAAGGGCTTTGTCACATAATCATCTGCCCCTACATTCAGACCAAGGATCTTGTCCGTATCCTCTGACTTGGCAGAAAGGAAAATAACCGGCACACTGTTGGATTCCCTGATCCTGATGGTAGCCCTGATCCCGTCCAGCTTCGGCATCATGATATCAATGATCACAAGCTGCACGCTTTCTGTTTTCAGTACCTCAAGCGCCTGTTCTCCGTCATAGGCCTTCAGTACATGATACCCTTCCTGATTCAGATAGATTTCAATGGCATCTACGATCTCCCTGTCATCATCACAGACAAGAATATTCATCATCTTTCTCTCCTTCTGCCCCCTGAGGCATTCTTCTGCTTCCTGTGTTTCCAGTAAACCACAGGATTGTTAAGTATTATCAGGGAATTTCTTTAAGATTTTCTTAATTCCATAAAAGCTGCCAGATTTCCCCGCTTTCCCTGACTTGCCCGGTGTGAAAACAGATACTCCGGATTATGACAGGTACAGATATCGGTGATCTCCAGATGCTCCCTTAAGATCCCGGCATCAAGAAGTACGGTTTCATTCGCCTTCCAGAGATCAAGCTGATACTTTCCTTCTCTTTTTCCCGGAAGAACGATTCTTTTCTGATCCGGAAACTCCTTCAGGAACGGCTCTGCCACGTCCTCTCCAATTTCATAGCAGCCGGCACAGATAGACGGCCCTATGGCGGCATATACATCCTCAGGCCTTGTGCCAAAGGCATCCTTCATGGCAAGCAGCGTTTTTTCTCCCATGCGCTCTACGGTTCCCCGCCATCCCGAGTGTGAAAGGCCAATGGCCTTATGTCTGACATCCACAAAAAATAACGGCACACAGTCTGCATAGAAGGTGGCGAGCAGAAGTCCCGGTGTTTCCGTGATCAGACCGTCCACATCCGTAAACTCTTTTTCCCTTGTCACGCCCTTCCCCGCATCTTCCTCTGTCACCAGTCTCACATTCGTGGTATGTGTCTGATGTGAGCATACGATCCTGTCAGGTGTCTCACCGAAAATGGCTGCGACTCTCCTGAAATTTTCATCTACCGCTTCCTTTTCATCTCCTCTCGTATAACTGAGATTTAAGGATGAAAAAATGCCGGTACTGACACCGCCCGTTCTCGTTGTAAACAGATGGTCTGCAATACCGGTCTGTGCAAGCTGTGGAAAACACAGATATTCCAGCTCACCATATTTTTTCTGCTGTAAAACCTTCTTTTCTCCGATCCGCCTGACCGGATAGTAAGAAGCTGCTTTTTCTGATAACATAATCTTTCACCTTTCCGGAATCCGATCCTGATCTACCAGGCACATGTCCCTGTATAAGGGAACGCATTCCGATACCACCTGATTTCTTCTCCCAGTATGGCTACCACATCATACCGGACCTGGTATCCAAAGAAGCGCCGGTTTCTGCTCCGGTAAAAATCAGATGCCCTGCATATCTTTTTCTGCTTGGCTGCTGTCACTGCCTCTTCAGGAAGCCCCTTTCCTTCACACTTTCTGTATTTTACTTCTACAAATACAAGATATCCTTCATGGATCCCCACAAGGTCGATCTCTCCCTGTCTGCAGTAAAAATTCTTCTCAAGCACCTGAAATCCGTTCCTCATCAGATATACTGCAGCCTTTTCCTCGTAGGCTGATCCTGTTTCCCTTTTGTTCAATCCTTCTCCTAACGTACCTTATCCATTTTGGCCTTGATCTTATCCATAGCATCCACAAAAACAAGGATCTCTGCCACTACCTCATAAAGCTCCGGTGGGATCATTTCTCCGATTTCCAGTCTTGAAAGCGTTTCTGCCAGGGAATCATCCCTGTGAACCGGCACCTTCGACTCCTGTGCCTTTTCAATGATCCTCTCCGCCAGTGCGCCTTTTCCGGATGCAATGACCTTGGGAGCCTCTTCCGAAGGATCATAGGATAAGGCAATGGCCTGTTTTACTTTTTCTCTCTTTTCTTTCACGGCTGCCTCCTCTAGGCCCTGGCATCAAAGGAGCTGCTGGAGATCAGAACCTTTTCCTTTGATGATACCTTTTTATCCCGGTCCAGCATTTCATCTATGGGATGCTGTGCCTTTTCCTTCTGCTCAAAAGATGCCTCCATGGAATATCCCCGCTTCACCAGTCTCTGGTTCAGTGTATCGATATTGGCTGCCACCAGATCCAGGGCTTTCTCATCTGACAGACAGAACTTCGTGGACACATGACTGTCTCTCAGGCTGACATGGATATCCACCTCACCAAGATGTTCGAGATCAAGATGCAGAAGCGCACTGACCTGTCCGTCTTTCTTCGCCAGATTCTTTTTATTGGTATAAACATAGAGCTCCCCTGTGGCTTCCTGTCCTGACATCTTTAATGGAAGCTGCACATAGGTAAACATCTGGTTTAACTGATTCATAAATTCCACATTGGAAGAGAGATTCTGAAGTGACTGGGACAGTGCAGGATTTTCCTTTGCCATTCCCTGCAGTGCCTGATTCATCCGGGAAAGCTGACTGTCCAGTCTCTCATAAAGCTTTTCCACCTGACCATCTTCTCCAACCTCATCCGGCGTCAGAAGAAATTTCTCTGTCAGGCCCTTTTTCAGGTTTTCCAGAAACGCATTATCCTTAAGCAGTGTCAGGATACCATCCTTCTGCTCCGTAGATAAACCATGATCCTTCATCAGCCTGCCAAGCTCTGTAAGAAGCTCCTTTGCCGGCAGTTCCCCTTTCAGATAAGCATTTATTATTTCTTCAGAAAATCCTGTTTTCTGCAGGGTATCTGAAAGTGCTGTTCCAAGACCATTCTCTCCTGCCTGTTCTGCCATGCCCGGCATAAACGGGATCTTTTCCTTCCCTGCCGCCTCTTCTGCCGTTTCCGGGAGTGCCGCCATTCCTTCTTCTGTAAGCACAGCTTCTTCCCCGGTCTGAATGCCTCCCTCTGTTCCTGTTCCATTTTCCTCTGCCTGTGCTTCCTGCACGGCAGGATCCGTGAGTACCGCTTTCAGAAACGTGAAAACATCCTCCGGATTTCCAGAAGAAGCAAGGAAAGAAAGCTGCTCTGCCACCTCTCCCATCAGTGTCCTTACACCTTCAGTGACCTGGCCTTCATAATTCTTATAGGCCTGAAGCTGCGTAATATTCTCTTCTGTCACCGGAAGCCCCATCCTCGTCAGCTGTACCAGTGAAGTAATATCTGCATCCATATGGGCATTCACAGTACGGTACATGGAAGAAAGAGAATCCGGATCTAACTTCATGCCTTCCTTCATCATAGCTTCCACCATCTTCATGGTTTCTTCATTTCTGGGAAGCCCCGCAAGATCAAGTGCCTTTTCTGCCCCGGAGCCGGATGTCATATTTTCAAAAAGCGGACTTAATACTACCTTCATTCCACCAATCGACTTGATTCCAAAGGTAAGCTGCTGACCTGCCTCCACGTCCATGGCTAGTGACAGCCTTGCTCTGAGGAGCTGGTTTTTTCCTATGGCAAGAAGAATATCCTGTCCATCTGCCTCTATGACCTCTCCTGTCACCGACTGTCCGGGCATCTTGCCCTCCATCTCCTTCATGCCGTTTCTCAGTCCCTTTTCCAGTGTGGAAAAGGACATATCACGGCTGCTCTCCTGTATCTGCTGGTTTCCCTGTGTAAATAAAGAAGAAAGCCTCATAATGCCTCCTATAGAAAGTTCTTGATAAAGCTCCTTCGATGGATCGGTGTCGGTCCAAGCTTCTGAATGGCCGCAATATGCTCTGCAGAGCCATAGCCCTTATTGGATGCAAACCCATAGCCCGGATACGTCTTCTCATATTCTGTCATCAGTCTGTCCCTTGTTACCTTGGCAATGATGCTGGCCGCTGCTATGGAAATGCTCTTGGCATCTCCTTTGATGATCGGCACCTGTCTGATCGTCACCCCCGGTATGGTCACTGCATCATTCAGAAGCAGATCCGGAGAAGGATCAAGCTCTCCGATCGCCATCCGCATAGCCTCATAGGTCGCCTGCAGGATATTGATCTCATCGATCCTTTGTGGTGTCACAAACCCAAGTCCGGTACTGACCGCCTTTTCCATGATCACCTCATAAAGCTCTTCTCTCTTTTTTTCGGATAACTGCTTGGAATCATTTAGATATAAAATATCACAGCTCTTTGGAAGGATTACAGCTCCTGCAACTACAGGTCCGGCAAGCGGTCCTCTTCCTACCTCATCAATTCCGCAGATATAAGCATAGCTGTCATATTCCTTTTCAAAGCGCTTCATTTCTTCTGTACGCTTCAATTCTTTTTCATAGGCATCTATCTGCTTTCTGGCCTGTTCCACCAGCTTTTTTACGCCATTTCTCTCATCAGGTTCATAGGTTCTGATAAACTGCTCGTGATCCTTTAAAAAATCAGGCAGCCCCGGTAAACTGGCTGCCTGTAATTGTTTCTTTATCTCCGCAATGCTTTCGCTCATTGTCTGCTCCTTTACTGATGCCGGATGAGTCCCATCTGATCAAGAGGCCAGATCCGCATCCACGCTTTTCCTATGATCTCACTGCGATGGATATTTCCCACTACAGGATCCCTGCTGTCAGAACTGTTATTTCTGTTGTCACCCATGACAAAATATTCATCTTTTCCAAGTGTGATCGGTTCATAAGCCCGCCCCGGATCCAGAATAACCTCTTTTCCATAATGCTCGTCAAGCTCCTCACCGTCAATGAAGATTGTACCATTCTCATCAATATAGACTGTTTCACCAGGAAGAGCGATGATCCGCTTGATATAATACGTCTTTTCCTCATATCGGAAAGGAAATACAATGATATCAAACCGTTCCGGATCTGAAAACCTGTAGGAAATCTTATCCACGATCAGATTGTTTCCATCATGGAGTGTCGGCTCCATGGATGCACCGCTGACCTTCGTCCGCTGTCCTACATAGGTGACTACCAGAAATGTAAGGACAAGAACGATCAGTAAATAAATACTGGTACTGAGTATTTCTTTTAATGTATTGTTTTTCACTTCCACTCCTCCGGACGCTCCAGCGTGATCCTGCCAAGTCTGCCGCCTCTGAAATCATCTACGATGATCCTTGACGCTCTCAGAAGATCCGGTTCTTCACCTTTCAGAAAACACTTTCTCTGAATACTGATCTCCCTTAACATGGCATAAGCATCCTCTGATTCCTCTGCTTCATATCGTTCACGGATCTTACCCGGATAATGCTTCTGCAGATAAGTAAGGATGGCAACTGCCAGCTCATCCGCATGAAGGATCTCATCATTGATAGAGCCGATCATGGCAAGCTTTTCACCTACCTCCTGATTCTCAAATCTCGGCCAGAGAATCCCCGGTGTGTCCAGAAGCTCCAGATTCTGATTCAGCCTGATCCACTGCTTTCCCTTGGTCACACCTGGCTTATTTCCAGTCTTGGTGCATCCCTTCCCGGCAAAGGCATTGATAAAGGTAGATTTCCCAACGTTGGGAATCCCGACAACCATAGCCCTGATCGGTCTGTTCTTAATTCCCCTTCTTCTGTCTCTTTCGATCTTCTCCTTACAGGCCTCCTGTACCAGTCCCTGCACGGCACGTACACCGGCTCCTGTCCTTGCATTGATCTCAAGCACATGGAACCCCTTTTTCTTAAAATATTCCGTCCATGCTGTATTACCTGCCGGATCTGCAAGATCCGCCTTGTTCAGCAGGATCACCCTTGATTTGTTTCCTGCCAGGGAATCAATGTCCGGATTCTTACTGCTCATGGGCGTTCTGGCATCCACCAGCTCGATCACAAGATCGATCAGTTTTATATTTTCCTGCATCATCCGGACGGCCTTTGTCATATGCCCCGGATACCACTGATAATTCATTAATTTACAAACCCTGTTCCTTCCTCATCACAGGAAAGATGGAACCATGCTTTTCCTGCGATCGTGTCCTTCTTTACTGCTCCTATATTACCGGATCTGCTGTCTTCACTCATATTCCGGTTGTCACCAAGGACAAAATATTCATCACTGCCAAGCTGTACCTCATTCCCGGCAATCCCATAATCTGCCATCTTATCATATTCATCTTCCGGAAGTCTCTCTCCATTGATATATACATATCCATCTATGATCTGTACCTTCTCTCCCGGTAATCCCACGATCCGTTTCAGATAATAATGGGAATTCTGATTGCCGTTTGGCAGAAATGCTATCACATCTCCTCTTTTCGGTGATGTGATCTTATAAACAAAACGATTGATCAGTACTTCCTGTCCATTATACAGGGCGGGTTCCATGGAAACTCCAACCATACTGATCTTCATGCCAACAGAAAATACCAGTACAAAAGCAAGTAAGACTGCCACTCCGCAATAAAACAGTGTGGAAAGGATCTCATGGATCGTAGATTTGTTAATTTTCTTTTCCTTTTCATAAAAGGTCAATCCCTTTTTCCTTGCCATGCCATTTTCCTCCCTGGCCATTACAGATTATTTTAACATACATCAAAAGATAAAGAAAGAGTAATTTCCTATGACAAAAAAAAGACAGCCACCATATAGCAGCTGTCTTTCTGAAAGCTCTTCTTATTTAACGATCTCTTTAACCTTTGCCTTCTTACCAACACGATCTCTTAAGTAGTTCAGTTTAGCTCTTCTTACTTTACCCTTACGAACAACTTCAATCTTCTCTACATTAGGAGAATGTACCGGCCATGTCTTCTCTACGCCT
Organism: uncultured Lachnospiraceae bacterium; assembly: GCA_902766365.1. GTDB lineage: Bacteria > Bacillota > Clostridia > Lachnospirales > Lachnospiraceae > Suilimivivens. Next base: position 21,946 of record CACXDC010000047.1, read on the forward strand.
ACGCCATTGGAAGACTTTCTTACTGTGAAGGTCTCTCTTGCGCCGGTTCCCTGTCTCTTCAGAACAGTTCCTTCGAAGATCTGGATTCTTTCATGGTTACCTTCTCTGATCTTACCGTGTACTCTTACAGTATCACCTACGTTGAATTCTGCTACTTCAGCCTTTAACTGAGCATCTTCAATGTTCTTGATAATTTCGTTCATATTTGCCTCCTTGAATCAACTGGATGTTCTTAATACCTTGGTAACAGAGGACCATCTCATTTTTGCAACGTTAATAATTTACCATATAACCTGCATAAATGCAAGCACTTTTTCAGTTTTCTTGGGTTTTCTTATCCTTTTTTCCTGTCAGCCCACATCCCAGCTCATATTACTCCCTTTTGCTGCCTGTTTTCCGGGCTGTTTAGGAGCCTTCCTCCAGGGCTTTCTTCCTTTCTTCTTTCAGGAGCTTTCTTCTGAGCCGTTCTTCCTTTTTTGCCTTTTTCACGAAATACTCCTGATGGGACTCTGCCCAGCTCTCATAAAGCTCCGGTCTGACCTCTTTTGTTTTTGCAAGGGATTTTTCAAGCCGCCATTCCTCTACCTTCGCATGATCTCCTGACAGCAGTATCTCCGGTACGCTCTCCCCTTCCCAGACCTCCGGCCTTGTATACTGGGGATATTCAAGCAGCCCATCGTCAAAGCTTTCTGTCTGAGCGGATTCTTCATTACCAAGAACTCCTGGCACATTTCTGGCTATCGCATCCATCATGACCATCGCAGGCAATTCTCCGCCGGTCAACACATAATCACCAATAGAAACATAATCTGTCACGATCCGTTTCAGAACTCTTTCATCAATTCCTTCATAATGCCCACAAAGAAAGATCAGATCCTCTTCCTTTGCCAGCTCCCTTGCCATCTGCTGGGAGAAAACCTGTCCTGTAGGGGTTAAATAAATGACCCTGACCCTTTTCTGTTCCGATGCCTGCTCATTCCTTTCAGGTTCCTGATCTCCCGGCTGTGCATCCCTCTCAGGTTCCGTATTTCCCGGCTGTGCGTCTCTCCCGGATTCAGAGCCTTCCAGCACTGCAGTCTCTCTTCTTGCCTGTATGCCTTCCACTACTGCCTGACAGGCATCATAGACAGGCTGTGCCTGCATCAGCATACCGGCACCGCCTCCATAGGGATAATCATCCACCTTTTTATGTCTGCTCTTTGTGTAATCACGGATATTGACTGCCTCCAGTGAAAGGATCCCCTTTTCAGCAGCCCGTCCGAGAATACTGGTCGCAAATCCGTCCCGGATCATATCCGGGAATAATGTCAGTACATGAAAAAACATAGCTGCCTCACTTTTCTGAAAGAAGGCCATCCAGTAAGTGTACCTTCATAAAACCCTGTTCCACATCTACCTGCAGGATACAGTCTTTGATCGCCGGGATCAGCACTTCCTTTCCTGTATTCTGATCTGTTATGATATAGACATCATTGGCACCAGTTTCCAGTACATCCTTTAATGTTCCCTGAAAGGTTCCATCTTCATTTTCAACAGAAAGTCCGATAAGGTCAGCGATAAAATACTCATCCTTCTTCAGCTTCACTGCATTCTCCCTTGTCACATAAAGGCTTTTTCCCCGGTATCTTTCGATATCGTTGATATTGTCGATCCCCTTGAATTTCAGGATCACAAACTGTTTGAAGAATTTTACGCCTTCTATGGTAAGGGGAATCTTCTCCTTACCGGTATCCAGCAGCACTTCCTTCAGCTTTTTAAATCTATTCACATCATCTGTTGTCGGAAATACTTTCACTTCCCCACGGATCCCGTGAGTCGAAGAAATAATGCCGACCTGCAGAATATTTTCCATTTTCTTCTCCATTCCTGTGCCATGGTCCGGTCTTACAGTCTCTGTTTCATTTAAGATGCCTCTGCCCGGTCTTACAGTCTCTGTTTCATTTAAAATGCTTCTGCGGAGGATTCCGTTTCCTGACAGCGCATCCGTCCAGAGTTTTCACCTGTCTGTGTAAAAAAGGGAGTCCCGTGCGGGCTCCCCTTCTCATACACATTAGACGATTTCCACGTCAACTTTCTTGTTTTCCTTTGATGATGCAGCTTTCACTACAGAACGGATAGCCTTTGCGATCCTGCCCTGCTTACCGATCACCTTTCCCATATCAGTTGCAGCTACATGGAGTTCAAGTGTAACATGCTTACCCTCTTCCTTCTCTGTCACTGTAACCTCTTCCGGATGTTCAACAAGCGCTTTTGCAATTACTTCAACTAATTCTTTCATAGTCTACCTCCAAAGGCCGCCAACAATTCCTACTTTTCAATACCTGCCTGCTTGAAAATTCTGCTGACAACTTCTGTAGGCTGTGCACCATTTGCGAGCCACTTCTTTGCAAGCTCTTCGTTTACCTTGAAAGTACTGGGGTCTGTGTTAGGATCATAAGTACCGATCTCTTCGATACATCTTCCATCTCTGGGGGATCTGGAGTCTGCTACTACGATTCTATAAAAAGGAGCTTTCTTCTGACCCATTCTTCTTAATCTGATTTTTACTGCCATGTTTTTTCACCTCCGAAAAATTTTGTTTATATTTGAATTGAAATTCAAAACACTGTCATGTCCCTAAAAAGGGAATCTCATGCCGCCAAAACCGCCACGGCCACGTTTACCGCCCATCATTCCCGGCATCTGCTTCATCATTTTCTGAGACTGCTCAAACTGTTTGATGAATCTGTTTACCACTGCAATATCAACGCCTGCACCTCTGGCGATCCTGTGCTTCCTGCTTGGATTCAGGAGCTTTGGATTCTTTCTTTCCGCAGGTGTCATACTGAAAATAATGGCCTCTGTTCTGGCAAGCTGCTTCTCATCGATCATCGATTCCAGATCCATGCCTTTTGCACCTGTGCCAGGAAGCATCTTCAGGATACTGGCAAGTCCACCCATATTCCGCATCTGCTTCATACTCTCCAGATAATCATCGAAATCGAACTTTCCCTTCTTCATACGGGAAGCCATTTCTTTCTCTTTGCTCTCATCAATGGAGATATTTTCCTGTGCTTTCTCGATCAGTGAAAGCACATCTCCCATACCGAGAATCCTGGAAGCCATACGATCCGGATAAAACTGTTCCAAATCAGAGAGCTTCTCTCCCATACCAACGTACAGGATCGGTTTACCGGTCACCGCCTTGACGGACAGTGCCGCACCACCTCTGGTATCACCATCCATCTTGGAAAGGATGACACCGTCAATTCCTATTTGATCATTAAAGGCCTTTGCTACCGTAACGGCATCCTGACCTGTCATGGCATCTACAACAAGCAGTGTCTGATGGACATCAACTGCTTCCTTGATCTCCTGAAGTTCTTCCATCATTTCTTCATCTACATGAAGACGACCGGCCGTATCCAGGATCACTACGTTATTTCCATTTTTCTTCGCATGCTCAATGGCAGCTCTGGCGATATTGGCAGGCTTCTGATTCTCTCCCATGGAGAAAACCTCTACCTTCTGCTTCTCACCATTGATCTGCAGCTGTTTGATCGCTGCAGGTCTGTACACATCGCAGGCTACAAGGAGCGGCGTCTTGCCCTTCAGCTTCAGCTTACCGGCGATCTTGGCCGTGGTAGTTGTTTTACCGGCACCCTGCAGACCACACATCATGATCACAGTAATCGCCTTGCCCGGCTGGAATGCGATCTCCGTGGTCTCTGATCCCATCAGTGTAACCATTTCTTCATTTACGATCTTAATCACCATCTGTCCGGGATTCAGACCGTTCATCACATCGGCACCAATAGCTCTTTCTTCTACCGCCTTGATAAACTGCTTGACTACCTTGAAATTAACATCTGCTTCTAACAGAGCCAGCTTGACTTCCTTCAGTGCTGCCTTGACATCATCCTCTGTAAGCCTTCCCTTACTGCGAAGACTCTTAAATACATTCTGGAGTTTATCTGTTAAACTTTCAAATGCCATTCCTAAAGCTCCTTTAAGATTTCACAGCACAGGCTGTTTACTCTGCCAAGAATTTCTTCCTTTGTCAGTTCCGTATTTTCTGACAGATGCTTCATCTCATCTACTCCGCTTCTGATCTTCAGAAAACGTTCTACAAGATGCAGCTTATTTTCATATTCTGCGAGCATGTGATTACACCGTCTCACCATATCGTGGACTCCCTGCCTGGAAATTCCATTTTCCTGTGCGATCTCACTTAAGGAAAGATCATTGTACACTACATCCTCATATATTTTTTTCTGATGTTCTGTCAGAAGCTCTCCATAAAAATCATACAGAAGACCCTGCTCTACAATTCTTTCCATGCAATCACCTTTGCTAGAATACAACAAAAAAATCACGCTGTCAAGCATTTTTACTTGACAATGTGATTTTATTTTTTCTTATTTTTCAGCATGCAGATGGCTGCTTCCCCAGAATCTTCCTGCAGGCTCTGTGAAAGGTGGAATAATCATGAAATCCACATTCAAGACATGCTGTCGTTGCCGGAACTCCTGCTTGTATCATTTCCCTTGCGAGCAGGATCCTTTTCTCCAGAATATACTGATGCATGGAATATCCGGTTTCCTCCTTAAATTTACGCATCATATGATATTTGCTGATATAAAACTGTTCTGCAAGTTCATCAATGGACAGAGGATCCTTCAGATGCCCGTTGATATGATGGAGGATCTCCACGATCTTATGATCATAAGTTGCCATCTTGTGAAAAACATCCGGATTGTCCAGACAGCATCTGGCAATTTCGATCAGTAATTTCATAAGAAGCAGCTTTTCGTAAGTACCATAGGCATACTCCTTCTTTTCTTCTGTATCTTCGATCAGTCTGCTGTTCTCAAAGATCCTGCTGCTGTCACCGGGCGATAACCGTATCACACAGCTTCCTTCTCTGTCTGCCAGCGTAAAGCACTGTTTCAGATCACAGTCTTCTGATGAATATTTCCTGATAAAATGTTCTGAAATATAAAAATTATAACGTTCATAGGGCACATCAGTTCCGATAAAGGGCTTATGGATCTGTCCCTTTCCAACAAGCAGAATATCATAAGGCTTCAGTTGGTACGCCTTTCCTTCAATATGATATTCCACATTTCCTGACAGGAACCAGATCAGCTTATAAAAATCATGATAGTGATATGGATAATCGATTGGTTTCCTGTCCTTTAAATGGAACAGCCGGAAATCCTCCAGCAGATATCCTGTTTTTATGGTCTCTGCTTCCTGTAAAAGTTCTTCCATCCTTTTACTCCTGCTCATCTCCAAAATCCGTCATGCAGACATTCAGATCAACATCTCCCTTGATCCCGCTGATGCTGCCTTTTGAACTGTACTGCCAGACATCAAATTCATAAGGGAAATATACCGGTGTATTATAATATGCAAACCATTTATGATATTCCTCAAGCTGAGACATATCCAGCATGATCAGGAACGTTTTCAGATTTCCGTAGATCATTGGTGTGTAACCAGCCTTTTTGATCGTCTCACAGAAAGCAATACAGTTTTTTGTATACTGTTCCTTCGTAAGATCCTCAGTTCTTGCATTCTTGCTTGTTACTTCCTCCAGATCATATACTACCGGATAAGTAACATCATATGGCTCCAGCAGATCCAGTACAAACTCTGCCTCCTCTACCGCTTCTTCCTCTGTGATCGCCTGGGTAAAGAAGTACGCTCCTACCTGAATGTCATTGTCAAGCGCTCCTTCTATATTGTCCTCAAACCGTTCATCTGCCATCATACGTCCTTCTGTACTGCCCCTGACGCCGGCCCTTATAAAGGCGTAGCTGACACCGTCCTCTGCCACCTTCTTCCAGTCAATGCTTTCCTGGAATCTTGAAACATCGATTCCTTTCTTTGAAAGTACCACATCAGTATCATCCACATATTCAATCTGCCCGTTTTCAAGCTGCTTGAAATTATCATAAACATAGCTGTGTTTCTTCAGCTTCTCATCAATCGGAAAAAAGTGATAGCTGCCATCTGCATAAACAACCACATCCTCAGGGAAAAAGTCTCTGAGCACCGCTGCCGTATTGGAGCCACCATCCATTCTGCTTTTCAGTTCAGCCAGGATCTCATTCTCTCCCTCTTCCTGTGCATCTGCTCTCGCCTCTTCCAGATAGGAATCAAGATCTGCCTGGGTATAAATATAATGCTCAGATTCCTCTTCAAAGCTCTTAAGCTGTGCCATTGCTTCTTCACTCTGGTTCTTCAGGTTGTAATTCTTCAGCACAAGCACGATACATGCAGTCAGTGCGGAAAGTGTGATCAGGCACATGATGATATTGGTGATCAGACTTCTTCTCTGCTGTTTTCTTCTCCTGCGTATTTTATTATTGTTATCCATACTGGTATTCCTGTTATCCTTTATCTTTTTGCTCTATTCTATCATAATAATGAAAAACGAAAAAGCTCCATTTCTTTACAGTTATCTTCCTTTATCTGCAAAGTAGCTTTTGTAGCCTTCTCCATAAATTTCAGATGCATTGGTAATGATCATGAATGCTCCCGGATCATCATTTTCCACCACTTCTTCTACCCGTGGCGCAAGCTGCTTCTTTACCACACACATGATCACTTTTTTCTCCGTATTGTAATAGGCACCGCTTCCCTTCAGATAGGTGACACCGATATCTACATCTTCAAGCAGCTTTTCAGCAATTTCTTCTGCCTTATCACTGATGATGTAGATCAGTCTCGCCTCATCCCCGCCATACAATACGAAATTCACTGCAGCCGAAGTAGCCACAGAGGATAAGATTCCATATAGCACGGCATTAAAATTGCCAAATACAATCCCTGACATTCCAATGATCACTGCATCGAACATCAGCATCAGCGTCCCTGTTTTCATATGCGGGATCCTGATCTTCAGGCATTTGATCACGATATCTGCCCCGCCTGTCGTCCCTCCGTTTCTCATTACAAGACCGATCCCGACGCCGATCAGTGCTCCTCCGAACACTGCACCAAGAAGGGGATCATAGGTCACCGGTGTCAGCAGATGGAACAGATCCGTAAACAGCGAAATTGCAATAATGGAATACAGGGTAGAAACCGTAAACTTCCATCCAAACTTCCAGATTCCAAGCAGAATGACCGGAATGTTTAAGATCAGATACAGCATACCGGTGCTTACCGGGATCAGTCTGTTGATCATAATGGCAAGTCCTGTAAATCCACCCGGTGCCAGATCGTTGGGATCCACAAACAGAGCCACGCCTATACCGAAAATACTACAGGCAATTGTAAGCATAATGTATTTTTTTATATATCTGATTCCCTTTTTCTTCAATATAAAACCTCCTGTCCAGAGGAGCTGCGCTTTTGACCGCTCCCTGTATGCTCTGACAGCACAAAAAGCCATATACTACTTATAGTATACGGCTTTTCCCGGAAATTTAAAGGCAGTTACTAAATATTTGTACGAACCAGTCTTGGTTTGTAGTTTTCATCTTCCAGTGCCTTAATGATCTGCGCCTTATGCTCCGGTCCGAAGGCTTCCAGCGTGATCCGAAGCTCCACAGCCGCACTTCTGTTAATGGAAATAAACTGGTTGTGCTCCAGCTTGATCACATTACCGTTCTGCTTTGCGATCACATCTGCCACTCTGGACAGTTCACCCGGCTTATCCGGCAGAAGCACAGATACAGTAAAGATCCTGTCACGCAGGATCAGCCCCTGCTGTACAACAGAAGACATCGTGATCACATCCATATTGCCACCACTTAAGATAGAAACGATCTTCTTGCCCTTTACATCCAGATGCTTCAATGCCGCTACTGTAAGCAGTCCTGAATTCTCTACTACCATCTTGTGATTCTCAACCATATCGAGGAAAGCAACTACCAGTTCTTCATCCTCTACAGTAATGATATTATCCAGATTTTTTACAAGATACGGAAAAATCTTGCTTCCCGGTGTCTTGACCGCTGTACCATCTGCGATCGTGCTTACCTTCGGCAGTGTCACTACCTTTCCTGCCTTTAAGGATTCCTGCAGACAGTTTGCCCCGGCAGGTTCCACACCGATCACCTGGATCTTCGGATTTAAGAGCTTTGCCAGTGTAGAAACACCGGTAGCCAGTCCGCCACCGCCAACAGGTACAAGAATATAATCCACAAGCGGCAGTTCCTTGAAGATTTCCATGGCGATCGTTCCCTGACCTGTGGCCACTACTGGATCATCAAATGGATGGATAAAGGTATAACCATGCTCCTTTGCAAGTTCATAAGCATGCTCGCAGGCTTCATCATAAACATCTCCATAAAGCACAACTTCTGCACCATAGCTCTTGGTTCTGTTCACCTTAATGAGAGGTGTTGTGGTAGGCATAACGATAACCGCCTTTACACCATAGCATTTCGCAGCATAAGCAACACCCTGTGCATGGTTTCCTGCGGAGGCTGTGATCAGTCCCTTTTCCCTTTCTTCTTTGGTCAGGGTACTCAGCTTATAGTAAGCGCCCCGCAGCTTATAGGCACCTGTGAACTGCATGTTTTCCGGTTTCAGATATATTTTATTCCCGGTTTGTGCACTGTAAAAATCACTGTAAACAAGCTTGGTCTCCTGGGTAACCTGCTTAACGACCTCTGAAGCCTCTTCAAATTTTTCAAGAGTCAGCATCTTATTCTCCATCTTCGTTTCCTCCCGTCATCTCTTCTGTCAGATCCTCTTCCTTCACATCAAACAGTGCATTAACAAACTGTTCCGGATCAAATTTCTGCAGATCTTCTATATGTTCCCCAACACCGATATATTTCACCGGTATGTTAAGTTCAGACTGAATAGCTACAGCAATACCGCCCTTGGCAGTTCCATCCATCTTTGTCAGGATGATACCTGTCAGATCTGCCACCTGTCCAAACTCCCTCGCCTGATTTAAGGCATTCTGTCCTGTCGTTCCATCAAGGACTACCAGATTCTCCCTGTGGGCATCCGGAAACTCTCTTTCTATGATCCGGTTGATCTTTTTCAGTTCTTCCATCAGATTCTTCTTATTATGAAGTCTTCCTGCTGTATCACAGAGAAGCACATCCACCCCTCTGGCTTTTGCTGCATTCACTGCATCGTATACTACGCTTGCAGGATCTGCCCCTTCTTTGCCACCGATCATCGGGACGCCAGCCCGGTTAGCCCATGTCAGAAGCTGTTCTCCGGCAGCCGCACGGTAAGTATCTGCCGCTGCGATCAGCACATTTTTTCCCTGTTCCTTCAGTATCCCTGCCAGCTTACCAACGGAAGTGGTCTTGCCAACACCATTTACACCGATCACCAGGACAACTGACTGCTCATTTTCGAAATCATAGGCAGTCTCACCAACCTGCATCTGCTCCCTGATACTCTCGATCAGAAGCTCCTTACAGGCTGCCGGCTCCTTCACATGCTTTTCCTTTACCTGTTCCCGCAGCCTCTCCAGGATCTTTTCGGTGGCATTCACACCGATATCTCCCATGATCAGGATCTCTTCCAGTTCCTCATAGAAATCTTCATCAATAGTAGAAAATCCGCCAAATACAGCATCTATACCGCTGACAATATTATTTCTTGTTTTGGTCAGACCTTCTTTTAACCTGCTGAAAAAACCTGCCATTAATCATCTAACTCCTTGTCAATCAGATTTACACTTACCAGTGTGGAAACGCCCTTCTCCTGCATGGTAATACCATACAGCCTGTCCACCTGCTCCATTGTTCCCCGTCTGTGTGTAATAACAATAAACTGGGTATGCCTCGTAAGTTTATGTAAATATTTTGCGAACCTGGATACATTGCTTTCGTCCAGAGCCGCCTCAATCTCGTCCAGCAGACAGAACGGGGAAGGCTTCAGGTTCTGGATGGCAAACAGCAGTGCGATGGCTGTCAGTGCCTTCTCTCCACCGGAAAGCTGCATCATGTTCTGCAGCTTCTTTCCCGGCGGCTGTGCGATGATCCGGATGCCTGCTTCCAGAATGTCCTCATCCTCCATCAGTTCCAGTGTTCCCTTACCGCCACCGAACATTTCCTTAAATACCTTGTCAAATTCCCGGCTGATCTCGCCAAACTTTTCGTGGAACTGCTTTCTCATGGCCGTATCCAACTCGGTAATGATGCCCTCCAGTGTTTTCTCCGCTTCGATCAGGTCATCGTGCTGGGTCTTTAAGAAGCCATAACGTTCCATCAGATTCTTATAATCTTCAATCGCATTGACATTGACATCACCAAGCTTTTTGATCTGATCCTTCAAAGCGGAAATATCCCGTTTCATGGCAGGAAGATCATTTAATTCTTCATTTCTCATGCCTGCCGCATCAGAAAGGGTGATCTCATACTCATCCCACATATAATTGATCTGGGATTCTGTCATATCCTGCAGCTTTTCTCTCTGGGCATTCAGACGGTAAACTTCTTTATCAAGTCCTGTCATCTTTTCAGAAAGTGCTTCTCTGTCTTTAAAGAAATTCTTCTGTTTCGCAGAAAGTTCTTCTTTCTTTGCGATATCTTCCTGCAGTTGTTTCTCAGTATCACTCTGCGAGGTATGGGAAGCCTCTATGGTTTCTTCGATCTGCCGGATATTATTTTCCTTCTGCTCGATGTCCCCGGTATTGCCAAGGAGCCCTTCCTCGATCTCTGAAAGCTCCGCTTTCGAGCGTTCCAGTTCAGCATTGATACGGTCTACATTCTGCTGATGGAATCCCTGTTGCTGAAGCATCTTTTCTACTTCTACTTCCAGTGCATTCACACCGGCAAGATTTTCAGACTCTTCACTTCTCTTTTCATCCAGCAGTGCCTGATATTCTTTGATCTTCCCTTCCGTCTGCTTTTCCAGGGTTTCTGAATCCTGCAGCTCCCTGCTGATCTCTTCCTTGCTTAAACGGATTTCCTGGATCTGACTCTCGATCTCTCTCTCTTCATTTTTCAGTTCGAGAGAGCTTTCCGAAGCCTCTTCCTTGCGTTCTTTCGCCTTGATGACGTTAAGACGGGCCGTATTCTGTTCAATAAATTTCTTCTGCAGGGAAGTCTTGTCCTCTTCCAGGCTTAACCGAAGCTGATTTCTTTCTTTTTTGGTATCTTCTATTTCCTGAAGCAGGGTATCGACCTCTTTCAGATATTTTTTTACCCTGGCTTCCATCTCCTCCATCTCTCTTCTTCTTCCGAGGAGATTACTGTTATTTTTAAATGCACCACCACTGATGGCACCACCCGGAACGAGCAGTTCTCCTTCCAGTGTGACCATACGGATCCCGTAATCGAACTTGCGGGCGATCCTGACAGCATTATCCACCTGATCTACAACAACGATCCTTCCCAGCATGGCCTTTGCCACATTGCGGTATTTTTCATCGACATGTACCAGTTCATCTGCCATGCCAAGCACACCCTTTTCCTTCAGGGATTCCGGATTCTTGAACTCCTGTGGATGGGTAATGCTGGTAAGAGGAAGGAAGGTTGCCCTTCCGGCCTTCGTCTGCTTCAGGTAACCGATCATACGCTTGGCAGTCTCTTCATCATCTGTAACAATATTCTGGATATTGCCGCCAAGTGCTGTCTCAATGGCTGTCTCATATTTTTTATCTACTTTAATGATATCTGCAACAACACCGATAATACCCTTTTCCTGGTCCTTGCGTTCCATGACCTTCTTGACACTGCCGCCATAGCCTTCATAGCGTTCTGTCAGGTTTGAAAGTGCCTCCAGTCTGGACTTTTCCTGATGATAGCTGACCTGGGTATCCCTGAGTTTCTTATCCTTATCAGCAAGCGTTTCCCGGAGAAGCGTCAGCCTCTCTTCCTTGGACTCCACGGCATCGTTTAAAGTACGGATCTCTTCATTGATCTTCTCGAACTCATCATTTAATGTCTTCAGAGCCTCTTCCTGCTGTGCTTCGTCTGACTTCATGCGAAGGATCCTTGATGTCAGTTCTGCTTTCCGGATATTTACCTGCTCTGTCATGGTGTCATACCGGCCAAGTTTGGATTTGATCGTCGCTCTGGCATTCAGGGCCTCAATGATCGCATTCTTACCGCCTTCGATCTGATTGTTCAGCTCCTCGATACGACTCTGGACTGCTGTCAGGGCAGCTTTCGCCTCATCCCGCTTTTTTTCGATTTCTGCAACCTGTTCATCGATCTGTCCCTTGTCAGAAAGTATGCTTTCCTTATCCTGGTTCTTTGCTGCGATCTCCTTTAAAACAGCTTCCTTACGCTGTTTTAAATGCTCTTCATTGTTTCTGGCAGAATGGATCTGCTCTTTCAGGACATTGATCTCGCCTTCCAGCTTTCCCCGAAGTACACTGGTATCCGTAAGTGCTGAACGGTTCTTCTCAATGGTTTCATCAAGAAGCGTGATCTGTCCTTCTATTTTTTCATATTCCTCTTTGATATTTTCATACTGCTCAGAGGTATTCTTCAGATCTTCACTGGCAATATCATATTTTTCCTGTGCACCCTTTAACTGCTCCTGCAGTCTCTGATTCTCAAGAAGGAACATGTTAACGTCCAGTGTCTTCAGCTCTTCCTTCTTTTTCAGATAGATCTTTGCGGTTTCCGACTGTTTCTCCAGCGGTCCGATCTGTTTCTCCAGTTCGGATAATATATCATTCACACGCACCAGATTCTGCTGTTCATCCTCAAGCTTCTTCTGGGCTGCCAGTTTTCTTCTTTTAAATTTGACGATACCGGCTGCTTCATCAAACAGCTCACGCCTCTCTTCCGGTTTGCCGCTCAGGATCTTATCGATCTGGCCCTGTCCGATGATGGAATATCCTTCCTTGCCGATACCGGTATCATAAAAGAGTTCATTCACATCCTTAAGCCTGCAGGGTGTGCCGTTCAGAAGGTACTCACTTTCACCGGATCTGTAAATTCTTCTTGCCACCGTCACTTCATTATAGTCAATAGCGAGCTGATGGTCGGAATTGTCCAGTGTGATCGCCACATACGCATACCCAAGTGGCTTTCTCAGTTCTGTACCGGAAAAAATAACATCCTGCATGGATGCGCCACGTAGCTGCTTGATCCTCTGTTCGCCAAGTACCCAGCGCACAGCATCTGCAACATTACTCTTACCACTCCCGTTTGGTCCTACAATACCTGTAATTCCATTGTGAAACTGAAATACGATTTTGTTGGCAAAGGACTTAAATCCATGAATTTCAATACTTTTCAGATACATAAAACTACTGTTTCCCCCACTTGAGCAAAACGGCATAGGCTGCCTGCTGTTCTGCTGATTTTTTAGTCCTTCCTGTTCCACTGCCCACTGTTTCATCACCGATAACAGCTTCTACAGTAAACAGCTTGTCATGATCCGGACCATTTTCCTCCACCAGTACATAATGGAGTTCCTTTCCTTCCTTCTGCACTCTCTCCTGCAGTATTGTCTTGCTGTCATAAAAGAGCTTCTTATTTTCCAGATCGGAAAGAATATATTTCAGGATAAATTTTTCTGCCTCTTCAAAACCACCATCCAGATAAACAGCCCCGATCACTGCTTCCATGACATCCGAAGTAATAGAATCCCTTTCCCTTCCCCCGGTAGCCTCTTCCCCTTTACCAAGAAGAATATACTTTCCAAGCTCAATATCTCTGGCACAGAAGGCCAGTGCAGGTTCGCAGACCATGGAGGACCTCAGTTTCGTCAGTTGTCCTTCTGCCATTTCCGGATGCTGCAGATAAAAGAACTTGCTGGAAGCCAGTTCCAGCACAGCATCTCCCAGGAACTCAAGTCGCTCATAATTTTTCTGTTTGTTGACCTTCTGCTCATTGGAAAAGGAGCTGTGTGTCAGTGCCTGCTTCAAAAGTGCCTGGTCTTTGAAATGATATCCTATTTTTTCTTCTAATTCTTTACTGTTTTCTGAAAGCATATTCAATTTACCTGTCTTTACCTGGTATATAAAAAGCCCTTTATACAAAGGGCTTTTCAAACTTCTCATAAGCCGTCTTGCTGTTACCCGGCGCTTTACTGGTTTACTGCACTCTTGATCAGATTTACTGCCTCTTCTACGGTAGTGATCTTCTCTGCTTCTTCTGCCGGAATC